>NZ_JBFRRH010000026.1:0-9037 GCF_041472995.1 Vibrio sp. 10N.261.46.A3
TCCGACCGCACCATTATTTAATAATGAATCTATTAGATTTATTATGGCTACTTAGCTCAGTTGGTTAGAGCACATCACTCATAATGATGGGGTCGCAGGTTCAAATCCCGCAGTAGCCACCACTTTTTCTTTTGAAATAGAAAGACAACGTTATATTGAATCACCAATGTCGATATAACTATAAAGATTTGCTGCGGTCGTGGCGGAATTGGTAGACGCACCAGATTTAGGTTCTGGCGCCGAGAGGTGTGAGAGTTCAAGTCTCTCCGACCGCACCATTATTTAATAATGAATCTATTAGATTTATTATGGCTACTTAGCTCAGTTGGTTAGAGCACATCACTCATAATGATGGGGTCGCAGGTTCAAATCCCGCAGTAGCCACCACTTATACAACGTCTTATTGAAGCACCAATATTCGATATGAATATAAAGATTTGCTGCGGTCGTGGCGGAATTGGTAGACGCACCAGATTTAGGTTCTGGCGCCGAGAGGTGTGAGAGTTCAAGTCTCTCCGACCGCACCATCATTAAATAGAACCCAGATTTTTAGCTGGGTTTTATTTTATCTGGAATATGCAAATCTGCTAGCCAAGTCACCAAGTATTCTCTTCTATAACCTCACTTTTAATACGATTTTATAAGACAATGTCAGCTCCATTTTCTAACTGAGTATGACTAGCCTATGAAAACCCTCCCCTTAACGATCGGTTGCTACACGGATACGCCAAGTAAAAGCCAAGGTGTTTATCAAACTCAGTTAGATCTAGAAACAGGAAAACTATTACCTCTAGAGCTGATCATCAAATGTACTAACCCCTCTTTTGTTACTGTAACAAAGACTGGGATCTATACTGCATCGGAAGTTGACCAGAAAAAACAGCCCCAGCTCATTCATATACCTAATGTTGATTCACAGCTAACGTCCAATACAAGCCTCATCTCGGGAGATCACCCTTGTCACGTCGCAATAGATCCACACAATAAGTTTGCTATCACGTCGCAATACTCATCAGGCACATTCGATATTTTTAGCTTAAGTATCAATGGCAGTATCGATAAGCGACTCAAAACAATCAAGATGGTTGGTTCCGGGCCAAACAAAGAGAGACAAACTAGCCCACACGCCCATCAATGTCTGTTCCTACAAAACTCACCACAGTTTGTGACCGTCGATCTCGGCACCGATCGCATCAACTTCTATTGCTTTGATGAAGAGCAAGAAGAGTTCCTTGATGAGCCAATGCAGTCTATTAAGGTGCCCGCCGGCAATGGACCTCGTCATTTAATCTTTAACAAAGCTGAAGACAGAGCCTATGTGGTCTGTGAACTCTCTGAAACGTTACTGATTTTGGAAAAGGTTTTAGGCATTTGGAATGTAGTGGAAGAGATTGATGCATTGCCTAATATGGAGAAGGGAGAAGCCGCAGCTGCGATTAAGATATCCCCTGATGAGCAATTCCTTTATGTGTCATGTCGACACCAATCAAGAATCAGTAGCTTCAAAGTCGACTCTGAGAATCAAAAGCTGACTTTCATTGATAGCTACGACACTGCAGGTAAATTCCCAAGAGATTTCCATATAACTGACGATGGAAAATGGCTTATCGCAGCCAACCAGCACTCCAACAACATCACCTCATTCAAGCGAGATAATGAGGATGGGTCTTTGGTTTATACAGGATACTCTTTAGAGATCGATGCACCGGTTTGCGTTACGCAGTAGTTATAGCATTCAACACCATACAGAAAAGGAGAGCATCTGCTCTCCTTTTCTGTATAAATAATCGGAACTAATGAAAATTAAAGACCCAAGGCGTATTTCAATACTTGAGTTTTAATAGGCCCAGAGTTCTCTGCTAGTTTTAGTGCGGCATTACGTACAAACTTGAGCGGACCAATGTCGTTACTGAATGTCTTGTAGAAGAAATCCATGCCACTCTGCATCATTAAGTTGTCGCCTCTTCTCATCACTTCATAGCGTCTTGCTACAGACTGATTTAATTCACCCTTTTCTTTGGTGACATTCAACAGTACTGATACATCTTTAAAGCCTAAGTTAACACCCTGTCCAGCCAAAGGGTTGATGGTATGCGCAGAATCCCCAACTAAAATACAGTTATTCTTCGAATATGATTGAGCATGACGTCGTGTCAGAGGAAAAGAACCCGAATTCAAGACTTTGATATCACCTAACTCTTTAGGAAAGTGAGTAAGTACTTCGTTGCGTAGTTTTTCAGGAGTCATTGCTGACAGTTGCTTAATACGCAATGGAGAGTCATACCAAACTAACGAGCCCTGCCCGACTTCTTGACCGTCAGAGGTTAGAGAACACAATGGCAAGAATGAACGAGGACCACTTGGTAGAAATTGCTGCCAAGTAATATCTTGCTGAGGTTGTTCTGTTTCTACATTGATAAGCATACAGTGTTGTCGATAATCCCAAGCCGTAATGCCAATTCCAGCTTGTTGACGAACGGCTGAATTCGCACCATCAGCACCAACCACCCACTTCGCAGATAACTCAACCCCAGATTGAAGCTTAACGATATTGGTTTCACCAAACTCAATCTCATCGAGCTTTTCTGGGCATAACAGTTCGAGATTGTCGTAGGCATCAAATTGAGACCATAAACCTAATTGAATGAGTCTGTTCTCAACGATATAGCCCAAACGAGGAAGGTCCAGTGATGCAGCATCAAACCGAGTACGACACTCTGGGTGCTCCCACGTCTCTAAACGCTTATAAGAACACACTCGCATTGCTGCAATACTTTGCCATGCACCAAGATCTTCAAGCAGATCGACCGATGCTTGAGAAATCGCTGACACACGAATGTCCATCGCTTGCGACTCATCAAAATCTTGTGGAGCAAAACCTTCGATCACCGCAACACTCAGACCTTGCTTTGCAAAACCGATCGCTGTTGCTGCACCAACCATGCCGCCACCGACTACTACAATATCGTAACTGTTCATATTTTGTACTTATCAGTTTGATTCTTTGACTGTTTTTGATTGTACTTTTTCATAACTAACTTGTAACCAAAAACCTTATTTGAAAAAAGGGTTATCCCTTATGGCATATGGCGCTAACGATAATAAAAACCACTACATAAGAGATTTGTTCAGACTACTAGTCAGTCGGTTTTGAAACCAGTACAATACGCCGCTTGCCGCTAGAGCCTGCCATAAAATTGAATACCGAATTATGACAAACAGGGCTAGTGGATGAATAATGGGCGATTTGCTCCCTTAAATTAAACTAACGATCGAGCGAACATATAATGAGTAAGAAACTGCTAATTAAAACTTGGGGCTGTCAGATGAATGAATATGATTCATCAAAAATGGCCGACCTGCTTAACGCTGCAAATGGCTATGAGCTAACTGAAGTACCTGAGGAAGCAGACGTACTACTATTGAATACTTGTTCTATCCGTGAAAAAGCGCAAGAGAAAGTATTCCACCAGCTTGGTCGTTGGAAAACGCTGAAAGATAAAAAAGAAGGTGTGGTGATCGGTGTGGGTGGCTGTGTAGCGACTCAAGAAGGTGATCACATTCGTCAACGTGCACCTTACGTAGACGTTATCTTTGGCCCACAAACATTACACCGTCTGCCGGAGATGATTAAATCATCACTGTCTAACGAAAAGCCAGTAATGGATATCTCTTTCCCAGAGATCGAAAAGTTCGATAACCTGCCAGAGCCAAAAGCTGAAGGCGCGACGGCGTTCGTTTCTATCATGGAAGGTTGTTCTAAATACTGTACTTACTGCGTTGTACCATACACACGTGGCGAAGAAGTTAGCCGTCCAATGGATGATGTACTTTTCGAAGTTGCTCAACTTGCAGAGCAAGGCGTACGTGAAGTTAACCTGCTAGGTCAAAACGTAAACGCATACCGCGGTCCAACACACGAAGGCGATATCTGTTCATTCGCAGAACTGCTTCGTCTTGTTGCTTCTATCGACGGTATCGACCGTATTCGTTTCACAACAAGCCACCCGCTTGAGTTTGGTGACGACATCATTGAAGTTTACAAAGATACACCAGAGCTAGTGAGCTTCCTTCACCTACCAGTACAAAGTGGTAGTGACCGTATTCTTACGATGATGAAGCGCCCACATACGGCTATCGAGTACAAGTCTATTATCCGTAAGCTGCGTAAAGCTCGTCCTGATATTCAAATCAGTTCTGACTTTATCGTTGGTTTCCCTGGTGAGTCTAAACAAGACTTCCAAGATACAATGAAGTTAATTAAAGAAGTTGATTTCGATATGAGCTTCAGCTTTGTTTTCTCTCCTCGTCCGGGTACGCCAGCGGCAGATTACCCATGTGACGTACCAGCACAAGAGAAGAAAGATCGTTTGTACGAACTGCAACAAACGGTAAACACACAAGCTATGCGCTTCTCTCGTCTAATGCTAGGCACAGAGCAACGTATCCTTGTTGAAGGTCCATCAAGAAAGAACCTAATGGAACTTCGCGGCCGTACAGAAAACAGCCGTGTTGTGAACTTCGAAGGTTCTGCAGACCTAATCGGCCAGTTCGTAGATGTGAAGATCACTGAGGTTTACACCAACTCACTACGTGGTGAGCTAGTTCGCACAGAAAAAGACATGGGTCTACGCGTTGTTATGACTCCAGCAGAAATGATGGAAAAAACAAAACGTGAAGACGAGCTAGGTGTAGCGACATTTACGCCGTAGGCAATACAACTGTTTGAGCACAAAGCGCAAACACAAAGCTTGAAATTACCTAACTAAGTGACCATCTTAGAAATAGGGATATCACAATCAAAAGCCCGGTCTAAATCGGGCTTTTTGCTCTTTGTTTTATTTAAGAGCGAGTGGCACAAAATGAGAGGCTAATTTGAGCAATAAAATCGTTACCTTAGAGATAAATCTAGAGCCATCCGACAACAAGCGCTTGGCTAGCTTATGCGGACCATTCGATGACAACATCAAGCACCTTGAGCGTCGTCTTGGCGTTGAGGTTAATTACCGAAGCAACTTCTTCACCATCGTTGGTAAGCCTCACACAGCAGTCGCTGCTTTAGACATCATCAAACACCTCTATGTTAAAACGGCTCCAGTTAAAGGCAACATAATCGATATCGAACCAGAGCAAGTGCATCTGGCGGTCACCGAATCTGGCATTTTGGAACAACACGTCGAGTCTGAAATCGACTACGGCAAAGAAGTGACCATTAAGACTAAAAAAGGCGTCATCAAACCTCGTACGCCAAACCAAGCACAGTACCTAATGAACATGGTCACCCATGACATCACCTTTGGTATTGGGCCAGCAGGTACAGGTAAAACCTATTTAGCCGTTGCAGCAGCAGTTGATGCACTTGAACGCCAAGAGGTTCGCCGGATCCTACTGACTCGTCCTGCTGTTGAAGCCGGTGAGAAGCTTGGTTTCCTACCGGGTGATTTAAGCCAGAAAGTAGACCCATATTTACGTCCACTTTACGATGCGCTGTTTGAGATGCTTGGCTTTGAGCGAGTTGAGAAGCTGATTGAACGTAACGTGATTGAAGTTGCGCCACTGGCTTACATGCGTGGTCGTACATTGAATGATGCGTTTATCATTCTTGATGAGAGTCAAAACACCACGGTAGAACAGATGAAGATGTTCTTAACCCGTATCGGTTTTAACTCACGCGCTGTAATCACTGGTGATATTACGCAAATCGATTTACCTCGTGGTGCAAAGTCAGGCTTACGCCATGCGACTGAAGTGCTCAATGAAGTCGATGACATTAGTTTTAACTTCTTCATGTCTGAAGACGTCGTTCGTCACCCTGTGGTTGCTCGTATCGTCAACGCATACGAGAAGTGGGAAGCAAAAGACCAGAAAGAGCGCAAAGAGTTTGAAAAGCGTAAACGTGAAGAGCGCGAAGCCAAACTTCTTGAGGCTCAGCAGGCAGTTACGACACAATTAGCAACACAAAATAGCTCTGTAATTGCAGAACAAGGTGATAAATAGATGTCTATTGAACTAGACCTGCAATTAGCGGTCGAAAATGAGCAAGGTCTTCCAACTGAGCAAGATATTCAGCTTTGGTTGGACAAGACCATTCCTCAGTTTCAAGAGAACGCTGAGTTGACGGTTCGTATCGTTGATACGCAAGAAAGCCACCAGCTCAATCATGAATATCGTGGCAAAGACAAGCCAACTAACGTGTTGTCTTTTCCATTCGAGGCTCCTCCAGGGATCGAGTTAGATCTACTGGGCGACCTCATTATCTGCCGTCAAGTTGTCGAAAAAGAAGCAGAAGAGCAAAGTAAGCCTCTGCTAGCACACTGGGCTCATATGGTTGTACATGGCAGTCTGCATCTGCTAGGTTATGATCATATCGAAGATGATGAAGCTGAAGAGATGGAGTCACTCGAGACAGAAATCATGCAATCTATGGGGTTTGAAGACCCTTACATTCTAGAAAAGTAAATTGATTCTAGTAAAGTAGGTTGCAGAGAAACAATAACTCATCGAACCTGTGATTTTCGCAGGAATCTGAGTTGTAACGTGTGCTATCACACTTCTGATAGCGTTATTTTTTGAGAAATCATGAACGAAGGTAACCCCCCCACTTCTGAGGGAAGTAAAAAATCTGAAGGTCCGAGTAGAAAGTCCTTCTTTGAACGCCTAGGCCAACTATTTCAAGGTGAAGTAAAAGATCGCCAAGAGCTCGTAGATGTAATCCGCGACTCAGAAATTAATGACCTAATTGACCACGACACACGCGACATGCTCGAGGGTGTTATGGAAATTTCAGAGATGCGAGTACGCGATATCATGCTGCCTCGCTCTCAAATGGTTACAGTTGAACGCACCGATGATCTAGATACATTGATTGCGCTCATTACTGATGCTCAACACTCTCGCTACCCAGTGATCAGTGAAGATAAAGACCATGTTGAAGGCATTCTATTAGCGAAGGACCTACTTAAGTATTTGGGTTCAGAAAGTGCCCCATTTGATATCGAACAAGTGATTCGCCCTGTCGTGGTTGTTCCTGAAAGTAAGCGAGTTGATCGCCTGCTTAAGGAATTCCAAGAAGAGCGTTACCACATGTCTATCGTTGTCGATGAGTTTGGCGGAGTTTCTGGCCTGGTAACCATTGAAGATATCCTCGAAGAAATCGTTGGTGAAATTGAAGACGAGTTCGACGATGAAGAAGAGCTAGATATTCGTAAGCTGAGTAAGCATACCTTCTCTGTAAAAGCTTTAACCACTATTGAAGAGTTCAACGATACGTTTAACACTGCCTTTAGTGACGATGAAGTGGATACGGTAGGCGGCATGGTTATGACAGCACTCGGTCACCTGCCGGTTCGTGGCGAAATTGTAGAAATCGAAAACTACCATTTCAAAATAACATCAGCAGATAACCGTCGTGTGATTCAGCTACAGGTAACCATTCCTGACGAACAGCCTCTTCCGACTATCGAAGAATAACAACTTCTCTCTAAAGAGATGACAGAAATTAGATGACTAAGACATTTATTCATCGCCTATTACGGCCGCTTGCGGCCGTTTTTGTTGGCGCTATAACCACCCTTTCATTCGCTCCATACTCTATATGGCCTCTTGCTATTCTCAGCCCAGCTTTGTTGCTGTTACTGATCCACAACCGCTCTCCTAAAAGTGCGCTTTGGATTGGCTACGCATGGGGTTTAGGTCAATTCACCACAGGTATCAGTTGGGTATACGTCAGCATCGATCACTTTGGCGGCATGCCACTGGCAGCCAACCTGTTTTTGATGGCACTACTCATTGGCTACCTAGCGGTTTATTCCGGCCTATTTGCCTGGAGTTTGAACAAGTTCTTCCCTGCCAATAATCTAAGCCGATTTTTCCTTGCAGCTCCTGCATTGTGGTTAATCAGTGATTGGCTGCGTGGCTGGGTAATGACGGGCTTCCCTTGGCTTTGGCTTGGCTACAGCCAAATCGATTCGCCATTGGGGTCATTTGCACCGATTGGCGGTGTCGAGTTAATTACTCTAGTGATCATTGTTTCAGCCTCTGCATTCGCTTATGCGATTGTTAACCGGGCCTGGAGTATCGCTATCATTCCCGCCGTCGTATTTAGCGCAGGTTTTGGTATTCGAAATATCGATTGGGTCACGCCTAACCCTGAAAAAACAACATCAGTGGTATTGATTCAAGGTAATGTCGATCAAGATAGCAAATGGCTGCCGAGTCATCGCTGGCCGACCATGATGAAGTACACCGATTTAAGCAGAGAAAATTGGGACGCGGATATCATCATCTGGCCTGAAGCCGCTATCCCTGCGTTTGAGGTAGAGATTCCTTCTTTCCTACGTAACTTAGATAGCGCAGCGAAGATGAATGACAGCTCGATCATCACTGGTGTGCTTAATCAGTCTGAAGATAAGAAATACTACAACAGTATTCTTTCTCTCGGTGTGAATCCATACGGTGAATACAGCTACGATCCAGACGAACGCTACCATAAACATCACCTATTGCCGTTTGGTGAGTTTGTGCCGTTTGAAGATATCTTGCGCCCATTAGCACCTTTCTTTAACTTGCCAATGTCATCATTCAGCCGTGGCGATTTTGTTCAACCCAACATCGTGGCAAATGGTCGTCACTTAGCGCCTGCGTTGTGTTATGAGATAGTCTTTAATGATCAAGTTAGACAGAACGTAACCGACGAGACTGACTTTATTTTAACGCTCTCTAACGATGCGTGGTTTGGTCGTTCGATTGGCCCTCTGCAACATATGGAAATTGCACAGATGCGTGCTCTGGAGCTTGGTAAGCCGGTTATTCGCTCGACCAACAATGGTGTGACGGCAGTTACCGATTACAAAGGCAACATCATCAAACAAGTGCCTCAGTTTGAAACAGCAGTATTAAAAGCTGAACTCATTTCAACGGATGGTCAAACGCCTTATCACACAGTAGGTACTTGGCCACTGTATATCTGGGCGATGCTCAGCTTGGTGATTGGTTGGGTAATTAGAAAGCCAAAAAGCTAGATTCGAGATTCGAGATT
>NZ_JBFRRH010000026.1:9840-139827 GCF_041472995.1 Vibrio sp. 10N.261.46.A3
ATTCGAGATTCGAGATTCGACGAAAAATGATTTGAGGGTTGACTGATTGGGTCAACCCTTTTTCATTGCTGTGGTTTTACGTTGATATGCTATGGTTCAGAAGCTTACGGTTTGAGGGCTTTACGACTAAACCCTTTAGAACCACATTTAATGCATGGAATGATATTGGTTGGGTGGTTATATTCGGTTTGGTGACCACACTCGTCACATACTAAGGTGCCTAAGCCAATGACTTCACCCGCTTGATACAAGCCTTGGTGTTCTAAGTCTTGGAACAGTTCAACCCACTCCACCTTAGTACGATCAGTAATATCCAACAGCCCTTGCCAAATAGAGTCCGCAATCATCAAATAGAATGGACCGCTTTTACTCTCTTCATAGCTTTCGGAAAACTCTTTTAAGTCCGACTTCACGTAGGCAGAGATCAATGAAAGCTCATCTTTAGTCATATCATTAGCTGCTTTCGCAAACTTGCCCGACGTTTCGATTTTATTGTTGAGCTCTTCAGGGCTATGCTTCAGCGTTTCAATCACCTCTTCGACGACTTCTTCATAGAGCGCTTTTTTCTTCGGCATAACAACCTCCTTAAGATAACCAACCTTTTAGTGAGCAAACGGATGCGCTGTAATGCACTCCCGCTTACAAACAAATGCAATTCATACTCTTAAGTATAGTTGCCCTGCGAAATTCAGTGAAAATTACACAATCTACTAGGCTGCAACTGCAAGTATGAAGGGTATAACTATTGTTGTACTCAGCTCCTTTAGGTATTCTATGACGATCTGTAAGATTCTGTTCTAACCGAACTCACAAATTCCAAGATAACCGGATACCATCGATGCAAGAACAATATAACCCGCAAGAGATTGAACAAAAGGTTCAACAACACTGGGATAACAGCGAGACTTTCGTTGTAAGTGAAGACCCAAACAAAGAAAAATTCTACTGTCTTTCTATGTTCCCTTACCCAAGTGGCCGACTGCACATGGGTCACGTGCGTAACTACACCATCGGTGATGTGGTATCTCGTTTCCAACGTCTACAAGGCAAAAACGTAATGCAGCCAATTGGTTGGGATGCATTCGGCCTACCTGCAGAAAACGCAGCTGTTAAAAACAACACAGCGCCTGCACCATGGACTTACGAAAACATTGAGTACATGAAGAACCAACTGAAGCTTCTAGGCTTTGGTTACGACTGGAACCGTGAATTCGCAACCTGTACTCCAGAGTACTACCGTTGGGAACAAGAGTTCTTCACTAAGCTTTACGAAAAAGGCCTGGTTTACAAGAAGACTTCTTCTGTGAACTGGTGTCCAAACGACCAAACTGTACTGGCAAACGAGCAAGTAGAAGACGGTTGCTGCTGGCGTTGCGATACTCCGGTAGAACAAAAGAAAATTCCACAGTGGTTTATTAAAATCACTGAGTACGCTCAAGAGCTACTAGACGATCTAGACAACCTTGAAGGTTGGCCTGAAATGGTTAAGACCATGCAGCGCAACTGGATCGGCCGCTCTGAAGGTGTTGAGCTATCTTTCGCTGTTAACGGTGAAGAAGCACCACTAGAAGTGTACACAACACGTCCGGATACACTAATGGGTGTTTCTTACGTTGGTATCGCTGCAGGTCACCCTCTTGCAGAGAAAGCATCGAAGAACAACCCTGAGCTTGCTGCATTCGTTGAAGAGTGTCGTAACACTAAAGTTGCTGAAGCTGAACTGGCAACGATGGAAAAGAAAGGTATGGATACTGGCCTAACGGCTATCCACCCTCTTAACGGTCGTGTTGTTCCTGTATACGTAGCAAACTTCGTACTTATGGATTACGGCACGGGTGCGGTAATGGCGGTTCCTGCTCACGATCAACGTGACTACGAGTTCGCAACTAAGTATGGCATCGATATCATCCCAGTAATCAAACCTGAAGATGGTTCTGAACTAGACGTTTCTGAAGCGGCTTACACTGAAAAAGGTGTACTGTTCGACTCTGGTGAATTCGATGGTCTTGCGTTCCAAGAAGCATTCGATGCAATTGCTGCGAAGCTTGAAGCTGAAGGCAAAGGTAAGAAGACAGTAAACTTCCGTCTACGTGACTGGGGTGTATCTCGTCAGCGTTACTGGGGGGCTCCAATCCCAATGGTAACCACTGAAGATGGTGAAGTTCACCCAGTACCAGCAGACCAACTGCCAGTCATTCTTCCTGAAGATGTAGTAATGGATGGCGTAACTAGCCCAATCAAGGCAGACAAGTCTTGGGCTGAAACAACATTCAACGGCGAACCAGCTCTACGTGAGACTGACACGTTCGATACGTTTATGGAGTCTTCTTGGTACTACGCACGTTACTGTTCTCCACAAGCAGACGACATTCTAGACCCAGAGAAAGCAAACTACTGGCTACCAGTTGACCAATACGTTGGTGGTATCGAGCACGCTTGTATGCACCTGCTTTACTCTCGTTTCTTCCATAAGCTTCTACGTGATGCTGGTTACGTGACGTCTGACGAACCGTTCAAGCAACTACTGTGTCAAGGCATGGTTCTGGCTGACGCGTTCTATCACGAAAACGAAAAAGGCACCAAAGAGTGGATTGCACCGACTGACGTAACGGTTGAACGTGACGGTAAAGGTCGCATCGAAAAAGCAGTCGACGATCAAGGTCGTGAAGTTGAACACTCAGGCATGATCAAAATGTCTAAGTCTAAGAACAACGGTATCGACCCACAAGAGATGGTAGACAAGTACGGCGCTGATACAGTACGTCTATTCATGATGTTTGCATCACCTGCAGACATGACGCTTGAGTGGCAAGAGTCTGGCGTTGAAGGTGCTAACCGCTTCCTTAAACGTGTTTGGAAATTGGTTCACGCTCACTCTTCTAAGGGTGCTGCTGAATCTGTTGATGCTTCTGCGCTATCTGGCGACCAAAAAGCACTTCGTCGTGATATCCACAAGACTATCGCGAAAGTAACGGACGATATTGGCCGCCGCCAAACGTTCAACACAGCAATCGCTGCAATCATGGAACTGATGAACAAGCTAGCGAAAGCACCTCAAGAATCTGTACAAGATCGTGCAATCCTTGATGAAGCGCTAAAGGCGGTAGTACGCATGCTTTACCCAATGACTCCGCACATCTCTTACGAAATGTGGATTGCACTTGGTGAATCAAACGTAGACTCAGCAACATGGCCAACTTTCGATGAGAAAGCGCTAGTTGAAGACGAGAAAACTATCGTTGTCATGATCAACGGTAAGCTACGTGCGAAACTAACCGTTGCTGCTGATGCAACAGAAGAGCAAGTTCGTGATCTTGGTCTAAACGATGAGAACGCTAAGAAGTTCCTAGATGGCTTAACTATCCGTAAAGTTATCTTCGTACCAGGTAAGCTTCTAAACATCGTTGCTAACTAATTTCGTTAGCACAATGCAATTGCTAAAGAATTAACGAACTTAATTCATCAAAAGCAGTCTGTAGACAGGGTAGCTAATTGCCCTGTCTACTTATTTAAGCGCTTTAGACTTGAGCCTAACCACTCAAATGAACTAAAGCCTTTAAATAAGTATTCTACCTTCATGAGAGCCATCAAATAATGCGCCTGATTTCACTATCTTCATTGAAAGTTACTGTTGTTGTTTTAACCGTTAGCCTATTAAGTGCCTGTGGTTTCCACCTGCGTGGTGATTACTCCGTACCCGAAGAACTCAACAAGATCTCCGTAACCAGCTACGACCAATACAGTACGCTTACCCGTATGATGAAAGGTCAACTGCGTATGAATGATGTAGAAATTGTGCCACCGGCTGAGAATACACCTAACCTGCACATTATTAGTGAGAGTGTTGGTGAGCGAACTCTATCTCTATACCAAAACACTCGTGCTGCTGAAATTGAGCTAACGTTCTATGCTTCATATCGTGTAACTATCCCTGACCTTGGCTCAAAGACATTCTCAACCAGCGTAACCCGTAGTTACCTAGATAACCCGCTAACTGCACTTGCGAAGTCTGTTGAGCGAGACATGATCGAAGATGAGATGCGTAAGTTGGCAACAAGCCAAATCCTTCGTCAGATGGCTCGACTAAAAGCGAACATTGCCGCTGATAGCATGGACCTAAATGCACTAGAGCACGTTCAAGTGAAAGAGCTCGAAAAGCAATACAACATCAAAAATGTTGAAATTGACGACGTTGAGATCGTACCAGCTTCAGAAGAGCAACCAACACTTAGCGATTCGGCTGAGTAATAGGTTTATTTGATGCGTATTTTTGCTGACCGCTTATCAGAACAACTGGCTAAACAGTTGAGTAATGTTTACCTAATTTTTGGTAACGAACCTCTACTGCTGCAAGAGAGCCGAGAAGCGATTCAAAAGGCTGCAAAACAGCAAGGCTTTGAAGAACGTCACCGCTTTGCGATTGATAGCAGTCTCGACTGGAATCAAGTCTACGACTGCACTCAAGCACTGAGCCTATTCTCTAGCCGTCAGGTCATCGAGCTTGAACTGCCAGAGTCAGGCGTCAATGCCGCAATAGCGAAAGAGCTACTCGCAATCTCCGAGCATATCCACAGTGATATCTTGTTAATCTTGGTGGGCACTAAGCTAACCAAAGCCCAAGAAAGCGCTAAGTGGTTTAAGGCACTTTCGAATCAGGGTCACTTGGTCAGCTGCCTAACGCCAGATGTCAGCCGATTACCTCAGTTTGTCCAAGCACGCTGCCGTCAAATCGGTTTAACACCAGATCCTGAAGCGATTCAAATGCTGGCGCAATGGCATGAGGGTAATCTGTTTGCTCTGACCCAAAGCTTAGAAAAACTGGCTCTCCAATACCCAGATGGAAAGCTCACATTAGTACTCTTAGAAGAATCGCTGAGTCGACACAACCATTTTACTCCATTCCATTGGAGTGATGCGTTATTGGCAGGCAAAGGAAACCGTGCACAACGAATCCTACGTCAACTAGAAGCCGAAGGTGTCGAACCCGTCATTTTATTGCGTAGCATACAACGTGAGCTTGCTCTGCTGTTACAGATGCAGCAACAAATGAAACAGGTGCCGATTGGCCAGGTCTTCGAGAAACACCGTATCTGGCAATCTAAAAAGCCTCTTTATAACGCCGCGCTAACAAGAGTTTCGATTTCTCAATTACACTCTTTGTTCGCGTTGCTCACTCAAGCTGAATTGATGACAAAAACTCAATATGAGCAGTCGCCTTGGCCACTAATTCATCAGTTAAGCGTAGAGTTTTGTATCCCTTCAGCTTCAATACCATTTCAAGCATAAAAGCGTGGTATATTCTAGGGTCAACAGCCCCTAAAAAGCTAAATTCAGATTAAAGGAACACCCCGTGTTACGTGAAGAACTAAAAGATTTTCTTGCAGACAAAGCCGACGACATGAAAGCAGAATCGATTGTGACTATCGATGTAGAAGGTAAATCAAGCGTCACTGATTACATGATTGTTTGTACTGGTACCTCTAAGCGCCATGTTGCTTCTATTGCACAGCATGTTGCTGATGAAGTACGTAAAGCAGGTATGCAGCCACTAGGCATGGACGGCCAGCAAGAAGGTGAATGGGTTGTTCTAGATATGGGCACAAGCATGCTTCACGTTATGCAAGAAGAACACCGTGAACTGTACCAACTAGAAAAACTTTGGGGCTAAGCTTTGAAGATCCAATTAATCGCAGTTGGCACAAAAATGCCGAAGTGGGTTGAAGAAGGCTTTAAAGAATATAAACGCCGCTTCCCTCATGATATGCCATTAGAGCTCATTGAAATTACTGCGGGAAAGCGCGGTAAAAATGCGGATATTGCACGCATTCTTCAAAAAGAAGGCGAAGCAATGTTGGCAGCAGTTCCAAAAGGCAACCGCATTGTCACGCTTGATATCCCAGGTAAAAAGTGGGACACCCCACAACTGGCAGAGCAATTGGAAAGTTGGAAATTGGATGGACGCGACGTTTCTATCCTTATCGGCGGGCCTGAAGGATTAGCACCTGCATGTAAAGCGGCTGCAGACCAAAGTTGGTCTCTGTCTGCGCTTACTCTCCCTCACCCATTAGTACGCGTTATCATGGCTGAAAGCTTGTATCGAGCTTGGAGCATCACTGCTAACCACCCTTATCATCGAGAATAAGCGTTAATGTTACGTAAACGTAGCCAAATCCGTGATTACAAAGCAGAAGCACGACTATTTACTAATCGTGCTTTTGTTGCGTTTGCGGGGATCATAGTCATGATATCGATGTTGGTTGTTAACCTGTACAACATTCAGGTCAATCAATATCAAGACTATAAAACCCGCTCTAACGATAACCGCATCAAGGTCGTTCCAATCGCCCCTAACCGTGGTTTGATTTACGATCGTAATGGTGTACTTCTTGCCGAAAATCGCCCGGTTTTCAACCTAGAAATCACACCAGAAAAAATCAAAGATATGGATGACACGCTCGTCCGTCTACAAGAATTAATCGAGATCCCGCCAGAGCGTATTGAACGATTTGATCGTGATCGTCGCAATTCACGACGCTTCAAGTCAGTACCGATTCTGAATCAGCTTACCGAAGAACAGGTTGCGATCTTCTCTGTAAATCAGCATAAATTCCCAGGTGTTGAAGTTACAGGTACGCTAAAACGTTTCTACCCTTATGGTGATGTGTTAACTCACGTGATTGGCTACGTATCGCGTATCAATGACCGTGATATGCAGCGCTTGGTTCGCGAAGAGAAAGACGCCAATTACCAAGCTACTCGCGACATCGGTAAACTTGGTATCGAGCGCTACTACGAAGACATGCTTCACGGTACCGCTGGCTATCAAGAAGTCGAAGTTAACAGCCGTGGACGAGTGATCCGTACCCTTAAGTTTGTACCGTCGGTTCCGGGCAAAGATATCGTTCTCAACTTGGATATCAAGCTACAACTATACGTACATAAGTTACTTGATGGCCGCCGTGGCTCAGCTATCGTTCTCGACCCGAAAGACAATGGCGTGTTAGCCATGGTATCTAGCCCAAGCTACGACCCAAATGCATTCGTACATGGTATTTCGTCTAAAGGTTATAACGCCCTGCTTCAAGACAAAGACCGCCCTTTGGTTAACCGTGCAACGCTAGGTATTTATCCACCAGCATCGACGATCAAGCCATTCATTGCTGTTGCTGCTCTGCAAGAAGGTGTGATTACACCCAATACAACGCGTAATGACCCAGGTTATTGGAAGATCCCTAATTCGAAAACAAGACCATTTCGTGACTGGTTACGTTGGGGACACGGGGTCGTTGATATAGAGAAAGCGATTGAAGAGTCAGTGGATACTTTCTTTTACCAAATTGCTTATGATCTCGGCATTGATCGCATATCCAAATGGATGATGATGTTCGGCTTTGGTGATTATACTGGCATCGATATTTATGAAGAAAGCAAAGCCAATATGCCAACTCGTGATTGGAAGATGGCCAGACACCGTGTGCCTTGGTACCAAGGTGACACCATCCCAGTTGGTATTGGCCAAGGCTACTGGACTGCAACACCAATGCAGATTGCAAAAGCCACATCAGTTTTGGTCAATGAAGGTGAAGTAACCGCACCTCACCTACTTCGTTCAACCATTGATAACGGTCGTCCATTCGATGAGCAAATCATGTCGGACATTGAAACTTACCCACCGCTAACCGGGGTTAAGAAGAAGTATTGGGATATCGCTCAGGAAGGTATGAGGCTGGCTAACCACGGTAAGAAAGGTACGGCAAGACGTTCATTCCAGAAGATGTCTTACCAAACCGCGGGTAAATCGGGTACCGCGCAGGTATTCGGCTTAAAAGAAGATGAAGAGTACAACGCGGATGAAATCGCAGAGCACTTACGCGATCACGCCCTCTTTACGGGTTACGCGCCTTTTGAAGATCCTGAAGCCGTCGTAACTATCGTTCTAGAGAACGCAGGTGGCGGTTCTTCTAACGGCGGCCCAGTAGTAAGAAGGATTTTAGACCATATTATCCTTGCAGAAGATTATCAAAGTGAGCCAATTAAATAATGAAACTTGATCCTTCAACTGGACGAAATAGAGCCCTATTCGAAAGGCTGCATATCGACCTGCCGCTTTTGCTTGGCATTCTGGTTTTAATGGGCTTTGCCCTGCTGATCATGTACAGCGCAAGCGGACAAAGCCTTGCGATGATGGATCGCCAGGCGATGCGCATGGCTCTGTCTTTAGGTGTGATGATCTTCCTAGCGCAGATCTCACCTCGTACTTATGAAACCTTGGCACCACTGCTATTTGTAGGTGGTGTCATCTTGCTATTGGGCGTGTTGTTCTTTGGTGAAGCCTCTAAAGGTGCACAGCGTTGGTTAAACTTCGGCTTTGTTCGATTCCAACCCTCAGAGCTATTAAAGCTCGCGGTGCCTTTGATGTTAGCAAGATTTATCGGTAAGCGCTCACTTCCGCCCACCTTCCAAACATTAGCGATCTCGCTAGTGATGGTGTTTGTACCGACGATTCTAATCGCAAAACAACCTGACCTAGGTACATCTATCCTTATCGCCGCATCTGGTATCTTCGTGATATTCCTGGCAGGTATCAGCTGGAAAATCATTGCTAGCGCTGCAATCGCGTTAGGGGCATTTATCCCAATCTTATGGTTCTTCTTAATGCGTGAATATCAAAAAGTACGCGTAAGAACCCTTTTTGATCCTGAATCAGATCCATTAGGTGCGGGTTACCACATCATTCAAAGTAAGATAGCGATAGGCTCGGGTGGTATATCAGGAAAAGGTTGGTTGCAAGGCACTCAATCTCAACTAGAGTTCATCCCTGAGCGTCACACCGATTTCATTTTTGCGGTCATCGCCGAAGAGTGGGGCATGATTGGTATATTGTTCTTGCTTGCTATCTACTTGTTTATTATTGGACGTGGCTTAGTGCTTGCGAGCCAAGCTCAAACCGCATTCGGTCGAATGATGGGCGGCAGTATTGTCCTGAGCTTCTTCGTTTATATTTTTGTAAACATTGGCATGGTAAGTGGCATTCTACCTGTGGTTGGTGTTCCTCTTCCTCTAGTCAGTTATGGCGGTACTTCAATGGTTACCCTTATGGCTGGTTTTGGTATTTTAATGTCGATCCATACACACAGAAAAGCATTCTCAAAGGCGACCTAATCGATGTCTATTACAACGTTTCCAAAAAAAGCATCCTTGGTTGAAGAGCTGCCAATCAAAAAAATAGTCTCTATCTTGGGGCTAGCGATTTTAATCAATGGTTGTTCTTCAAAACAGCCAACAGGCCGCTACGATATTGATTCAGATATTGCACCAGATGCACCTATCTCA
Source organism: Vibrio sp. 10N.261.46.A3 (assembly GCF_041472995.1). NCBI lineage: Bacteria > Pseudomonadati > Pseudomonadota > Gammaproteobacteria > Vibrionales > Vibrionaceae > Vibrio > Vibrio sp. 10N.261.46.A3. The sequence goes on from NZ_JBFRRH010000026.1 coordinate 19,174, forward strand.
GTAGAGCATCTCGAGGATGCTCACCCTCAGTATGAACCTTATAGTTTAGGTGGTAACACGGATTACACTTTACGTGGCGAAGACTACAAGATCGTAAAGAAGACCGAAGGGTTTACTGAGAAAGGCAAAGCCTCTTGGTACGGTAAGAAATTTCATGGTCACTTAACGTCTAACGGCGAGATCTACGATATGTATTCGATGTCTGCGGCGCACAAAACATTGCCAATTCCAAGCTATGTAAAAGTGACGAATACCGACAATAACAAAACGACAATTGTTCGTATCAATGACCGCGGCCCATTCCATGAAGGCCGAATCATTGACCTTAGTTATGCAGCAGCTTACAAGCTCGATGTGTTGAGAACCGGCACAGCAAATGTTGAGATTGAAGTCATTACTGTGGCTATGCCAACCGACGCAAATAAAAAGGCTGCTTTACCGCAATTTATTATTCAAGTCGCGACATCTCCGCATGAAGATAGAACAGAGAAGTTAGCGAAAGATCTAGCCGAAAAGCTAGAAGTAGCAACGTTCTTGCAGCCAAATGATGACAACTACCGTCTGATGATTGGGCCATTTCATGACTATGCTCTGACTCAAGAGAAATTAGAACAAGTTAAGCTAATGGGTTACCCGTCAGCTTATATAAAAAAACACACCCTAACTCGCTAATTAATCTAACAGTTACTTCTGGTAATCAGCGCTCTGGTGTGACAGAGTGATTCTGTTAATATATGAATAGTTCACCAAATAATTGCATTCAAAATGATTAAATCTAATAAACTTGTTAAATCGATTTTTGCTACTTCTGTTGCTCTTTCTGCAACGATAGCTACATCGTCATTCGCCGCTCCTATTGTTGTTCCTGATGCACCTCAAATCGCCGCTAAAGGTTTTGTTCTGATGGATTACCATTCAGGCAAAGTACTAGCAGAGAAAGAGATGAATACTCAACTTTCTCCAGCAAGTTTAACCAAGATGATGACGAGCTACGTGATCGGCCAAGAGCTTGATCGTGGCAACATCAACCTAAACGACGATGTTGTAATCAGTGAAAATGCTTGGGCTAAAAACTTCCCAGATTCATCTAAGATGTTCGTTGAAGTTGGCACTACGGTTAAAGTTGAAGAACTGAACCGCGGTATCATCATTCAATCAGGTAACGATGCATGTGTTGCTATGGCTGAACACATCGCTGGCTCTGAAGATGCATTCGTTGACCTAATGAACGCTTGGGCAAGCTCTATCGGCATGAAAGACACGCACTTTGCTAACGTGCACGGTCTAGACAACCCGAACCTATACTCAACGCCTTACGATATGGCGCTACTTGGTCAGGCACTGATTCGCGACGTACCAGACGAGTACCGTATCTACTCACAGAAGAAATTCACATACAACGGCATCACCCAATACAACCGTAACGGTCTGTTATGGGATAAGAGCATGAACGTTGATGGCATCAAAACGGGCCACACAAGCAATGCAGGTTACAGCCTAGTAAGCTCAGCGACAGAAGGCAAAATGCGCCTAGTTGCCGTAGTAATGGGCACTAAGAATGCGAATGCTCGTAAAACAGAAAGCAAAAAACTGCTTAGCTACGGCTTCCGCTTCTTTGAAACAGTGGCACCACACACAGCCGGTGAAACTTTCGTAGAAGAGAAGATCTGGATGGGTAGCAAGGACACTGTTGCATTAGGTGTCGACGAAGATACGTTCGTGACGCTACCTCGTGGTCAAGCTAAGAACCTGAAGGCAAGCTTCGTTCTTGAGAAAGAGCTAGAAGCGCCAATCAGCAAAGGCGATGTAGTTGGTAAACTATTCTACCAAGTAGACGGTGAAGACGTTGCTGAATACCCACTACTAGCACTTGAAGATGTAGACCAAGGCAGCCTATTTAGCCGTCTATGGGACTACCTAGTTCTTCTGTTCAAGGGTTTATTCTAAACAAGCCAAAGGTTTGTTCTAGGTAAAACCTAAGCTTGTTGTATAGCTAAACTAATGAGTAAGTTCATGATTTACTCATTAGCGAACCAAAAGCCGCCATGTGCGGCTTTTGTTGATCTTGAGTTCGGTGATATTTACACGTAATATTCCGCCTTATTACTCGTGTCTGTTGACCGAACACGCTTTTTATCGACATTTCGCCAATTTGCGAGAGTCTAGCCTTTTGGAGCTAATCATGAACATCAATTCTGATGCAAAACTAAAAGACCTCTTAGAGTTCCCTTGTTCATTCACTTACAAAGTAATGGGCCACGCTAAGCCAGAACTGACTGAGCTAGTACTAGAAGTGATCCAGCGTCATGCTCCTGGTGACTACAGCCCAACGCTAAAACCGAGTGCGAAAGGTAACTACCACTCTGTTTCTATCAATATTACTGCGACATCAATTGAGCAAGTAGAAACTCTTTATAAAGAACTGGGCGAGATCGAAATCGTTCGTATGGTTCTGTAATCTCCGATTACACATGAAAAACAGCGGCTTATTGCCGCTGTTTTTGTTTAAAGCACCCTATCTAGCTCAAATTCATTCAACTTAATTTTCAATAAATACAAAGAAAGTTGAAAAACCTTGCAGTCCGTCTGTAGTTAGAATCATGTTTCGCGTTTATAATGCGTTCACTTTATTAATCCTTGAGGGAGTGCAGCTTTGCAAAATAAGCTAATCGTAAAAAAATTAGGCCGTCAGGATTACGAACCTGTATGGAAAGCCATGCATAAGTTCACAGACGAACGCACGGAAGAAGACGTAGACCAAGTTTGGTTGGTTGAACACAACCCTGTCTTCACTCAAGGACAAGCAGGCAAAGCCGAGCATGTATTAAATGCCGGTGATATCCCTGTAATACAAAGCGATCGCGGTGGCCAAGTGACTTACCACGGCCCAGGCCAATTAGTCGCTTACTTTCTGATTAACATCCGCCGCAAGAAGTTCGGAGTGCGTGATTTGGTTACTCATATCGAGAACCTCGTAATCAATACTCTGAAAGCTTACAATATAGATTCAGCTGCCCGACCTGACGCTCCTGGTGTTTATGTCGATGGCAAGAAAATCTGTTCACTCGGATTACGTATTCGACGTGGCTGCTCGTTCCACGGGCTAGCACTCAACGTCGATATGGACCTGTCTCCATTCCAACGTATTAACCCATGTGGTTACCAAGGTATGGAAATGGCGCAGGTAAGCCAACTCGGCGGACCAAGTGAACTAGAAAACGTTGAGCAACAGTTAATACAAGAGCTCGTAGAGCTACTCGGCTATGACCAAGTAGACATTCAAGCCACCAGTAACATTACAGCAGAAGCATAAAATCATGAGCAAACCAATCCAAATGGAAAAAGGCGTTAAATATCGTGACGCTGACAAAATGGCATTAATTCCCGTAAAGAATATGCCTGCTGAACAGAAAGAAGTTCTACGTAAGCCTGAATGGATGAAGATTAAACTTCCTTCAGACAGTCATCGTATTCAAGAAATCAAATCAGCAATGCGTAAAAACAACCTGCACTCAGTTTGTGAAGAAGCGTCTTGCCCTAACCTAGCCGAGTGTTTCAACCACGGTACGGCAACGTTTATGATTCTTGGCGCTATCTGTACTCGTCGCTGCCCGTTCTGTGATGTTGCCCATGGTCGTCCTGTTGCTCCTGAAGCTGAAGAGCCGAAGAAACTGGCTAAGACGATTAAAGACATGAAACTGAAGTACGTTGTAATCACTTCAGTTGACCGTGATGACTTGCGTGACGGCGGTGCTCAGCACTTTGCTGACTGTAACCGTGAGATTCGCGAACTAAACCCAAATATTCGTATCGAAACACTGGTTCCAGACTTCCGCGGTCGTATGGACGTTGCACTTGATCTAATGAAAGACAACCCGCCAGATGTTTTCAACCACAACCTAGAGACAGCGCCACGTCTGTACCGTAAAGCGCGTCCAGGTGCGAACTATAAGTGGTCTCTTGATCTACTGAAGAAATTCAAAGAGCAGCACCCTGACATCCCAACAAAATCAGGTGTGATGATGGGTCTTGGTGAGACAAAAGAAGAGATCGTTCAAGTACTGAAAGACCTTCGTGAACATGGTGTGACTATGCTGACACTAGGCCAATACCTAGCACCAAGCCGTCACCACTTACCAGTAGAACGCTACGTGCCGCCTTCTGAGTTCGATGAGCTGAAAGAGATTGCTCTAGAGCTAGGCTTCACTCATGCAGCGTGTGGTCCGTTTGTACGTTCTTCTTACCATGCAGACTTACAAGCTCAAGGTATGGAAATTAAGTAATCACGATTGCTTAACGAACAATGCAAAGGCGCTGAATATTATGTTCAGCGCCTTTTTTCTATCTTGTTCGCGCCGCTAAAAACAACAAGGCCACTCCTTATGAGTGGCTTTGTGCTTAATATTTCAAGTTCTGAGGAGGTAATTTCAAAAAGCCCTGATAGGGTTCAGCGTTAACCGAAAGAAGCCCAGATAACCGTTGCTACCAAGATTGGGCACACAAACTTCACATACATTGGCCAAACCTTGCCAAACCAGCCCAATTGGAAATCAGGACAACCTTGTTCAAGCTCTTTCACTTTTGAAGCTCGACTCCATACCCAACCACCAAACACACAGAACATCAGTGCAGCGACAGGTTGAAGATACTGAGTTGCAATCATCGCTACCATGCCAAACATCGCAGCAAAGTTGTAAACAATCACCACACTAAACAGCGCGATAGCACCACCAATCACCCAGCTTGTTGGCGTTCGTCTAGTATTGAAACGCTCACTCACTAGCGCTACAGGGCCTTCAAGCATCGAGATAGAAGAAGTCAGTGCAGCAATCGTTAGTAGTAAGAAGAACACAATCGCAAAGATCTGACCAAGCACACCTAAACTATCAAACATCAACGGTAGAACCGTGAATACGAGCGTGTCAGAACTTAATAGTGAGCCATCTTCCGCATAGATTTGTACGCCCTTTTGCATCGCAACAAACATTGCAGGCATCACCACTAGGCCAGCAATAAAAGCGACAGCAGTATCCACAAAAGTTACGTTCATCGCCATTTTTGGCAGGTTCTCTTTCTTACTTAAGTAAGAGCCATAAACCAACATCGAGCAACCACCAATGGTGAGTGAGAAGAACCCCTGTCCCATTGCCGCCAGAATCAGTTTTCTATCCCACACTTTCTCAAAGTCTGGGACTAGGTAATGTTTTAGGCCTTCCATCGCGCCAGATTGCGTCATGATGTAAACAAACAATAAGCCAAATAAAACAAACAGCGCAGGCATCAGACGAGTCGACCACTTCTCGATGCCTTGTTTAACACCGCCCTGCACAATCAAGATAGTCAGTACATAAAACGCGACGGTACCAAATACGTTGCGCTCAACACTGAAGCCTTTAAACCAATCAGCAATCGCTTCTAGACCGATAAGATCCGCGACCGCACCAATTAGGAAGCAGATCAACCAACCACCAACAATACTGTAAAACGCCAACACAGCGCTTGGTACACTCAGTCCAATCCAACCGACAAACTCACCGACTTTCTTACCCAAAGGGTTTGTCGTCAAAGATCGCATGCTATCAACTGGGTTTGCTTGGCCATGACGGCCGATAGCCATCTCTACCACCAGCATTGGGAAAGCAACCACGAAGATCATGATCAAATAGACCAAAAGGAAAGCACCGCCACCGTTGCTGGCAACTTGAGTCGGGAAGCCCCAAATATTACCCAAGCCAACCGCTGCACCAGCCGCTGCTAAAATAAAGCCTAAACGAGAGCTAAAGTGCTCTCTTGAAGAGGAAGATTGTTGGTCCATATCGCCCGCATTAAAAATCAGTGAACTAGTTGAGAAGTACAGTAATAAAAAGCAATGATAGGCACAACTAATAAATGAACAATTCTCTGATTTTTACAATCAATGCGCTATTTAGAACCACAAAATTAACAAATAACCAGTCTTATCGTTCAATTAGAAGCAACAAAGCGAAGTGGAAGGCTTGAGAAGGAAATAGATTAAATAGAGATAAATACTCGCCGTGTGGTTCCATTTATACAAACAAAAAGAGCACCAAACGGTGCTCTTGTGATTCATCAGTCAATTCAGATTAGATCGTGAAGACTTGATAGTCTTTTAGGTTCGGAATGATTTCATGCAACTCTTGCTCTTGTTCCGCCATCTCATCCAGAGAATCGCAGAACTCATTCGCTTCTTCTTGTACTTGTTGAGAGTGTTCTTTCATTCGCTCTTCAACTTTCAGCTTTAATTCAGCCATGCTGTCAGCTAATTCAGTCAGGTTTAGGCCACCGTCTTGTTTCATCTTTTCTGACATCGCATTAAAAGCACTAGAGATAAATTCTTGGTTAAAGATCTCTTTTGCCTTCTCGAAATCTTCAGACCAGCCATTGGCCATAGAATCAAAGCTTTCTGCTGGCAACACTAACTCGCCATCTTTGTAGTAACGCGCTTCCAGTTCTGCAAAGTAGGTTTTCATTGATTCTTTTACGTTATCAAATGACTCAGGTGAATCCAGGCTAGCCGCGATATCATCAATCACGTCATTGGCTAACGCTAAGCTATCGTTGGCCATTTGTTTCGCTCGAGGTAAGTACTCATTCATATTTTCGCGATATTTCTCAATCGCCGCTTGTTGGTCGGCATCAAGCTCAACCTTCTCACCATGGATATAGAGGTCGTTGTTATCATCAAAAACGGCCGTATCACCATTCACTTGATGGATTTCGACTTTTTGATCATCGATTCGTAGTTCATTCTTCAAATCAACTCGACACTGAGCAGCAAACGTTGGCAGGCTCACAACAGCGATAACCGCTGTTAGTGATGCAATTAATACATTGTTTTTCATAACATCCTCTCATCAATCTGACAGATTACTATACCCTTGGATTATGCTTCTTTGTCAGAGAAACGTTTTATATCTACTAATCAACCAGTTAGTCGATAGAGATAACTTCATAGCAAAACTGTTTATCAGCGACCTTAAATTCAATCTCATCGCCAACTTCTTTACCCATTAGAGCCTGACCAAAAGGTGCATTCGCCGTCACAATAGCCACCTCATTCTCATTCCACGTGACAGAAAGTCCGCCGACTCTCGGCCCCATAAAAAAGTGTTTATATTTATCATGCTCGTCAATGACCACAACGTAGCTGCTCACCGTAATTCGCTCACTGTCGCGCAACACTAAGTTACGATAACACTGAATGTCGTCTTCGCACTCTTGTACCCTCACCGCTTGACCATGGGCAAGATACGAAGCTTCCAGCGCCAATGTATCGTACTTATGCTCAGGTACTGTCTCTTCATCTGTCGCAGCGTCAATCGCGCGTTGAGTAGCAGATTGTGCGATACGTAATCGGGATTCGAGTTGCTCTATGATTATTTGGCGAAGCTCAGACTTATTCATACTATTGGGGTGCTTTTCTATAGGAGCTACAGAATAGAATTAGGTACAATCAGGTGCAAGACATTTGATTCATCAAGCGACGCTATCATGAATAGGCGCCCGCTTTAGCATCAATACGACACTTAATAACTCAGGTAGAACATAAATGATTGAGCAGAAGCTAAAACAAGTATTCGGATTCGACTCACTGCGTAATGGGCAAAAGCAAGTCATTGATAACGTTCTATCTGGTCACTCGACTGCCGCGATATTCCCGACAGGCTCAGGTAAATCGCTGTGCTATCAATTACCCGCATTAGAGTTACCGCACTTAACCTTGGTGATATCGCCGCTATTAGCCTTGATGAAAGACCAACTCGCTTTCCTGCACAGTAAAGGCATTAGTGCAGCTGCAATCGAATCAAGCCAAGACAGACAAACCACACAACAGGTTATGCAGTCGGTACGTAACGGAGACACCAAGATCCTCATGATCTCCGTTGAGCGCTTGAAGAACGAACGCTTTCGTCAGTTTATCTCCCAAGTGCCGATCTCGTTACTGGTGGTAGATGAAGCGCACTGTATTTCAGAATGGGGACACAACTTCAGACCCGATTACCTGAAGCTTCCTCAATACCAAAAGCAGCTCAATATTCCTCAGGTTCTACTACTGACAGCCACCGCGACCACTTCAGTTATCCAAGACATGAAGTCAAAGTTTGAAATTGATGAAGAGCGCGTTGTGGTTACGGGTTTCTATCGTCAAAACCTCGACCTGTCGATTCAACCTTGTGAACAAACCAGCAAGCTAGAAACCTTGTGCAATGTGGTTAACCAAGCTTCTCTCGCTCCTACTATTGTTTATGTCACCCTTCAACAAACAGCAGAGATGGTGGCTCAGCAGCTTCGCAATGCTGGCGTTAATGCGGTGGCTTACCATGCCGGTCTTAAGCCTGAAAATAGAGATGCTATTCAACACCAATTCATGAATGATGACGTGAGCTGTATCGTCGCAACTATCGCGTTTGGTATGGGTGTGGATAAGTCCAACATTCGCCGAGTGATTCACTTTGACTTGCCGAAATCGATCGAAAACTACTCGCAAGAGATCGGCAGAGCTGGCCGAGATGGGCAAGCGTCTGAATGTATTTTACTGGCTAACAAACATGGTTTGAGCACACTCGAGAACTTCGTTTTTGGTGATACGCCAGACAACATATCGATCCAAGCGGTATTAAAAGAGATCTACGAAAATCAAAACATTGGCGCTTCTGGCTCGAATCAATGGGAGATCATGCTTAACCAACTATCACGTGAATCCAACATTCGTCAGTTACCGCTAAAAACACTGCTGGTGTATCTCGAAATTGAAGGCGTGATCGAGCCTAAGTACAGCTACTTCGCAGACTACAAATTTAAGTTCATTCGTCCAAAACAACAAATCACCGAACAGTTCCAAAGTGAACGCCGTCAATTTGTCGAAGCGATCTTCCAATGTTCACCTCAAGCTAGAGTGTGGTGCCAAGTCGACTTCGATGCGCTTTGGACACACTTCCAAGCCGATCGTCAGCGTGTGATCGCGGCTATCGACTACTTCAATGAACAAGGTTGGATTGAACTAGAAAGCAAGCAGATCACCGATGTCTACGCGATCCACAATACTTCTGAAGATATGATGCAACTGTCAGAGCGTCTAACTGAGTTGTTTAAAGCAAAAGAAAACAGCGAGATAAACCGCCTTAACCAGATGCTGAACTTCTTTGAGGCGGATACTTGCCTAAGCTCACGCCTTGCGAGTTATTTTGCCGATGATAAAGCACCAACAACCTGCGGCCATTGCTCTGTATGTCGAGGAGAAGTGGCAATCTTACCAACCGTTGATGTTGAACCTGTTGATGATGAGACGGTGATGACATGGATACATGAGTTCATTTCCAACAGCCAACAACTGATTACCGACGAGGCAATTACTCGCTTCTTATGTGGAATTGCCACCCCGCTTTCAACCAAACTCAAAGCCAGTAAAATGGTCGGTTACGGTAAGCTAGAGCAGCAACCGTTCAGTGATACCTTAGCGCTAGTTAAACAACTTCCTAGGTAAACTAATTTCCTTGTTTAGAAAAAACCGGCTAGGCTGTGAAGTCTAGTCGGTATTTAAACACCAACACTTCAAGTAGCACCTCTAAGACTAAACTCTCAGCGCCTTTCCCTAAAAGAAACTCAACTGACGCATTTGGTCTTTGGGTTGCAGCATTACGCTTAAACCAAGCAGACGTATTTCTCGCCCCTGTTGTCTTTTCAGAATTTCACTTAGCAGTTCTTTGAAGTGTTCACGATCGAGAGAGGCGTGAATGTGTTCAATCGTGGTTTGTTGAAAGTCGGCGAACTTGAGCTTAATGCCCTGCTTGATGATCGCTTTGCTTGGGCTGGCTTTTTCTAAGCGAGTTTCAAGCTCAGGAAACAGTTTATCTTCGATTACCTGCCAGCATTCGGCGTAGGTTGAAATATTTTGGGTAAAGGTGCGCTCTACGCCTACCGATTTTCGCTCGCGCTCGATGATAACTTCTCGATCATCAATGCCATGACTGCGCTTCCAGAGTGATGCACCTTGACGGCCAAACTTGAGTAGGAGGTCTCGATAGTCAGACTCTTTAATATCCTTACAAGTAAAGAAACCTGCTTGATGCAGCTTTTCTATGCTCACTTTGCCGACACCGGGAATCTTTTCAAGTGGTAGCTCATCGATCACTGATTGCACGTCTTGTGGAGGGATAACAAACTGACCATTGGGCTTATTCAGATCCGAGGCTACTTTGGCCAAGAATTTAATCGGCGCAATTCCTGCAGAAGCGGTCAGGTTAAGCTCATTCCAGATATCACGGCGAATCGACTCGGCAATAAGTGTTGCTGAACCGTGGCACTGCTTAGAATCGGTGACATCAAGGAAAGCTTCATCCAAGGAAAGAGGCTCAATGATTGATGTGTATCGAGAGAAGATTTCGCGGATTTTTTTAGATATCTCAACATAGACCGACATTCTTCCCGGCACAACCAACAGATTAGGACAAAGCTGTAGGGCTTTTCCTGTCGGCATTGCAGAGCGAACACCAAACTTGCGGGCTTCATAATTACAGGTACTCAAAACACCGCGTTGCTTTTCATGCCCACCAACAGCTAACGGGCGATTTCGGTAAGCAGGGTTATCACGCATTTCTACAGCCGCGTAAAAACAATCCATATCAACATGAATTATTTTTCTTACTTTCTCTTCACCCACGCTACACATCTAGGAATTACTCGACCTTACAACTGTATCTATAAACAGTATAATCCAATTATTATCAGATTTAAAACGATCTCGAGTCCAGCTAAAGAGGTTTCGCTTCAATAGCCATGAGCTCTTCTGATACTATTGTTAACGAGTATTTAGTCTATAAGTAGGGATCGCTTGTGAGTGAAAAAATACTAGTAGTGGAAGATAGCCGAGCATTTCGCAACTACCTGTACCAACAGCTTAAAAATAGCGGTTATGAGGTCGCAGTTGCTGAATCGATTGCAGAAGCAAAAAACATCTTGGAACAAGAGACAGATTTCTTGTGTGCCGTATTGGATTACTGCTTACCTGACGGGCAAGACGGTGAGATCATTGATCTCGTCTTAGGCTATCAACAGAAAATAATTGTTCTGACCGGGATGTTCGACAATCAACTGCGAGAGCAAGTCCTAGCCAAAGGCGTTATCGATTACATACTTAAAGACAGTATGTCATCAGTCAGCTACCTACTCCCTCTGGTTCAAAGAATTTCGAATAATCGCTACCACAAAGCATTGGTTGTCGATGATTCAGCGGTCGTTCGCCGTTACATAGTTCAACTTCTAGAACACCAATATATCCAAACTATTCAAGCCGAAGATGGCGAACAAGCATTAAAGCTTCTTCATAATGACCCCGATATTACATTCGTTGTTACAGACCATGATATGCCGAAGAAAGACGGTATAGCGATGATCCGTGAGATTCGACGCGATCACGACAGAAACCAGTTGGCTATTCTCGGGTTATCAGGCAGCGATGATCGTACTATGACAGCTCGATTCCTTAAAGCGGGGGCTAACGACTTCCTTTACAAACCTTTTAACCAAGAAGAATTTTTCTGCCGTATCCATCAACTGCTTGATATGAAAGAAGCGGCCAACGAGCTGTTTCGACATGCTAACGAGGATGCTCTCACTGGCTTATGGAATCGTCGCTACCTGTTCAATCATCCTTGTAAAGGCTGCGATCAACGAAACATCGCGATGATGGATATCGACTTCTTTAAGAAAGTGAATGATACCTTTGGCCACGATGGTGGTGATGCCGTGCTGATCGATGTAGGGAAAATTATCAAAGATCATTTCAAAGACGATGTCGCTGTACGCTTCGGTGGCGAAGAATTTTGTATTCAGTCATGCGGTGCATTTGAGAGCTTTGTTGACAACTTAGAGTCCATGAGAAAAGCAATTGAAAGCCACGTTGTTGAGCATGACTCTCAAAAAATCAAGGTAAGTATCAGTATCGGCGTAACCGATTTAGACGCGAAGTTAGATGAACAGATCAAAGCCGCTGATGAGCTTCTTTATACGGCAAAAGAGCAAGGTAGAAACCAACTAGTGTTTGCGCGCAACAGCATGCAAATCGAACAATAGTCATTCGGTTTTGTTTCCATCGTTAATCAGCCAAGGTAAATGACTAAGCCTTAAAACCAAAAAAGCTCAAGACGATAATCTTGAGCTTTTCAATTTAAGGGCATAGATAACTCTACCCCTTATGACTGTCACCAATTAAGCGATACGGTCTTTACTCCAAGCCGCTTCTTTTTGTTGACGCTCAGCCAGCTTCTCTTCACGGTAAGCTTCACGTGCTTCACGCTTCTTACGCGCGTCACAAGGTTCAGGGCAGTTACATACTTTATCAATACCAACAGCACCCAAACCGCCACAGCTACCTTTCACAACTTTCTTTTGGATAATGTAGCCAATTGACATCGCTGCGATTACTGCAAGAAAAACACCAAATGTAATCAGAAATGTATTCATAATTATCTCGCTTACCTTATTTACCTAAGTATGGCTTAAATGCTTCAGAAGCAATTTCTTTAAAGCCATCTGCTGTTTTTACCACCATGAACACTGGGATGTTATGTTGGTTTGCGACTTCCATTCCTTTTTCCTCACCTAAGACCATAAGGCCCGTAGATAAGCCGTCTGCAGTCATTGAAGACGGGTTTAAAACAGTCACAGAAACCACTTTATGATGAAGAGGCTTTCCTGTTTCTGGGTTGATAATGTGTGAGTAACGAACACCATCACGCTCAAAATAGTTGCGGTAGTCACCAGACGTTGCGATCGCCATATCGCCAGGTTCGATGATCTCTTGAATGTTGCGCTCGTCAATACTTGGCTTTTCGATGGCAATACGCCAACCTACACTTTCGCGGTTAAGACCTTTCAAACGGATTTCACCGCCTACTTCTACCATGTAGTTGTGAATACCAATTGAATCAAGGTAATCAGCAACAACATCAACGCCCCAACCTTTTGCAATGGTTGACAGGTCGACGTACAAATTAGGCAAATCTTTAGTTAGCTTGTTGCCTTCAACGCTCAAGTGGTGAATACCGACTTTAGCTTTACGAGCAGCAAGCTCTTCATCTGATGGAACTACTTCCGGACGCGCTTCAGGACCAAAACCCCAAAGATTAACTAATGGACCAACCGTAACGTCCAACGCTCCTTCAGTAAGACCGTTCAAACGAATGGCTTCTTTCACAACAATAGCGGTTTGTTCAGATACTTCGAATGCGTCCGCACCTTTGTGTTGGTTGAAACGGCTCAGCTCTGAATCTTCACGGTAAGTCGACATTTGATCATTCACTTCTTCAAGTAGACGATCGATCTCAGTATGAACTTCATTAGACTCAGGAAATTCATCACCATTGATGTATTTAATATTGTAACTGGTACCCATAGTCGGGCCACTTAAATGCACTTGCTCTCTTGCCTGCTCGCAGCCCGCAAGAAAAATCAAAGAAGTTAATGCAACAAGCCAAATTCTCACTTGCTTACTCCTGTCTAATGTTGAGGATTTATATAAGGAAAAATAAGAGTAAAAAATAGGTATTTTGAATGCCTTACTCTTTCTTATATAAGCCAGTATGTTGTCAAAAATAGTCTTAGAAAAACAAATGGCTGACTCGTGAGAGTCAGCCATAATATCAATCACTTAAATGGATTAACCACCGAAGTCATCTAGTAGGATGTTTTCATCTTCTACACCAAGATCTTTCAGCATGCCGATAACAGCCGCGTTCATCATTGGTGGACCACACATGTAGTACTCACAGTCTTCAGGAGCTTCGTGATCCTTCAGGTAGTTTTCGTACAATACGTTGTGGATGAAACCTGTGTAACCGTCCCAGTTGTCCTCTGGTTGAGGATCAGACAGAGCACAGTGCCACACAAAGTTCTCGTTTGCAGCCGCTAGGCCATCGAAATCTTCAATGTAGAACATCTCACGTTTAGAACGTGCACCGTACCAGTAAGACATCTTACGAGTAGAGTTAAGACGCTTAAGTTGGTCAAAGATATGGGAACGCATTGGCGCCATACCTGCACCACCACCGATGAATACCATTTCATTGTCTGTGTCTTTAGCAAAGAACTCACCAAATGGACCAGAAATAGTACATTTGTCGCCTTCTTTAAGAGACCAGATGTATGAAGACATCACACCAGGAGCTACGTCAGGGTTGTTTGGCGGCGGAGTTGCGATACGCACGTTAAGCTTGATGATGCCTTTCTCTTCTGGGTATGAAGCCATAGAGTAAGCACGGATCGAATGCTCTTTAACGATAGACTCGTAACGGAACAAGTTGAACTTATCCCAGTCACCACGGTATTCCTCAGGAATATCGTAATCTGCGTATTTCACGTGATGTGGTTCAGCTTCAATCTGAATGTAACCACCCGCGCGGAACGGAACTTCTTCACCTTCAGGGATCGCTAGAGCAAGTTCTTTGATGAAAGTAGCTTCGTTGTTATTCGAGATAACAGTACATTCCCACTTTTTAACACCAAAGATATCTTCGTCCAGTTCAATCTCCATGTCAGTTTTCATAGCAACTTGACATGCAAGACGTTCGCCTTCGCGAGCTTCACCTTTTGTGATGTGATCAAGTTCAGTCGGAAGGATGTCGCCACCACCAGACTTAACTTTTACACGACACTGACCACAAGAGCCACCGCCACCACAAGCAGAAGATACGAAGATACCAGCGCCAGCTAGGGCACCAAGTAGCTTGCTACCAGGTTGAGTAACGATCGCCTTTTCAGGGTCGCCGTTTACAGCAATAGTGATGTCACCTGATGGTACTAGCTTAGACTTAGCGAAAAGAATCACTAATACTAGAGCCAATACAATAATGGTAAACATCGCTACGCCAAGAATAATGCTTTGCATTTGTTATTCCTTATTACTGGGTGCTTACCCTACAGTTGAACACCAGAGAAAGACATAAAGCCTAACGCCATCAGACCAACAGTAATGAACGTGATACCAAGGCCACGAAGACCTGGAGGTACGTCAGAGTACTTCATCTTCTCACGGATACCCGCAAGAGCAACGATAGCTAACATCCAACCCACACCAGAACCGAAGCCGTAAACAACAGATTCAGCAAAGTTGTAGTCACGAGTTACCATGAAAGATACACCACCAAAGATTGCACAGTTAACTGTGATCAGTGGAAGGAAGATACCTAGTGCGTTGTACAAAGGTGGGAAGAAACGGTCTAGAACCATCTCTAGGATTTGTACAAGTGCCGCGATAACACCGATGAATGCGATGAAGTTAAGGAAACTTAAATCGACACCTTCAACAAGCGCGTTTTCTTTCAGGATGTGTGTGTAAACAAGGTTGTTTACAGGAACAGCGATTGTAAGTACTACAACTACCGCAACACCAAGACCAAAAGAAGTTTTAACTTTCTTAGATACCGCTAGGAATGTACACATACCTAGGAAGAAAGAAAGCGCCATGTTTTCGATGAAAATCGATTTAACTAGCAGACTAATATAATGTTCCATGACTACCTTACCCCTTCGCTTCTACTTGTTCTGGTTTGAACACACGAATTGCCCAAATCAAGAAACCAATTAGGAAGAATGCAGAAGGTGCTAGAAGCATCAAGCCGTTTGGCTGATACCAACCACCGTTGCTCACTAGAGGTAGTACTTCCATACCAAATAGTTTGCCAGAGCCTAGAAGCTCACGGAAGAAACCAACAGTGATAAGAACGAAACCGTAACCAAGACCGTTACCAAGACCATCGATTAGAGATGGGATTGGCGCAGACTTCATTGCGAATGCTTCAGCACGACCCATTACAATACAGTTAGTAATGATTAGGCCTACGAATACAGATAGCTGCTTAGAGATATCGTATAGGTATGCTTTAAGCACTTGGTCTACCACTATTACTAATGATGCGATAATTGCCATCTGAACGATGATACGCACACTGTTAGGAATGTGGTTACGGATCAAAGAAACGAAGAAGTTAGACAGAGCAGTAACGAACATTACCGCGATAGTCATAACAAATGCTGTTTCTAGCTTAGTGGTTACCGCAAGAGCAGAACACACACCAAGAACCTGTAGCGCGATTGGGTTGTTGTCCAACACCGGCGCTAAGATGCTCTTTTTAATTTCTTTTGCACTAGACATTAGTTCAGACCTCCGTCACGAACTTTTGCTAGGAACGGACCAAAGCCCATATCACCTAACCAGAAGTCAAATGTATGTTGAACACCAACGCTAGTCAGTGTTGCACCAGAAAGGCCATCTACACCGTGCTCAGAACCTTGAGGAGCCCCACCTTTAACAACCTGAATAGCAGGTTTGTGGTTTTCGTCGAATAATTTCTTACCAACGAATTGAGCGCGCCAAGTTGGGTTCTCAACTTCACCACCAAGTCCAGGAGTTTCACCTTGCTCGTAGTAAGTGATACCAGAAACTGTGTTGCCATCAGTTTCTACCGCAACGAATGCGTACATCATTGACCATAGACCGTTACCGTGAACAGGGATGATAACTTTAGAAGTTTCAGCGCCATCTTTCACAAGGTATACAGTACCCGTGTTAGCACGACGAAGGATCTTAGCGATGTCATCTTCAGCTGAAAGCTTGATTGACTGAGCTGGATCTTTTGCCGCTTTACGTTGGTCGTATGCAGCAGCATCGCCGTCAACGAAATCGCCAGTAGCGAAATCAACTAGACGAGGTTCAATGTTCTCTGCGTACAGTTCAGGGATATTACCCGCAAGTTCAATGCCCGCAACTTCAAGGATCTTAGTTTGCTGATCCAGAACTGCGTTAGCTTGTTGCTTAGGTTTAAGAACAACTGCAGCTGTTGAAACGATGATTGAGCACACTAGGCTCAATGCGATAACAACAAACAGCGTCTTTTTAATGCTATCGTTATTACTTGCCATAGCGCGCTAGTCTCCGCTTAATGTTCTTCTCGATTACAACGTGGTCAAACAGAGGAGCAAATAGGTTTGCGAATAGAATCGCAAGCATCATGCCTTCTGGGTATGCAGGGTTAACTACACGAATCATTACACACATTGCGCCGATTAGGATGCCGTACCACCACTTACCTTTGTTGGTAAATGAAGCTGATACTGGGTCAGTCGCCATGAAGAACATACCGAATGCGAAGCCACCTAGAACTAGGTGCCAGTGCCAAGGCATGCTGAACATTGCGTTAGTATCAGAACCGATCACGTTAAACAGCGTAGACACAGCAATCATACCGATCATTACACCAGCAATGATGCGCCATGAAGCGATACGCATGTAAACGATCATCGCAGCACCGATCATAAGTGCTAGAGTCGATACTTCACCGATAGAACCTGGGATGTTACCAATGAATGCGTCCATCCAAGTGATTGCTTCACCAGATGTTACGTTCATTAGTGCGCTACCGCCGCCTTGAGCCCATTGGCTAAGAGCAGTTGCACCAGAGAAACCGTCTGCAGCAGTCCAAACTACGTCACCTGAAATCTGTGCAGGGTATGCAAAGAATAGGAACGCACGGCCAGCAAGAGCAGGGTTCAGGAAGTTACGACCCGTACCACCGAAGATCTCTTTAGCGACTACAACACCGAAGGTAATACCTAGTGCAGCTTGCCATAGAGGAAGTGTTGGCGGAACGATAAGCGCGAATAAGATAGAAGTAACAAAGAAACCTTCGTTTACTTCGTGCTTACGCACCATACAGAACAGAACTTCCCAGAAACCACCAACGATGAATACCGTTGCGTAAATAGGTAGGAAGTATGTCGCACCAAGTAGCATCTTACTGCCAACACCTGCATCGGCTCCTAAGGAGGCTCCGAGCATTTCGGTTAGCCAGTAGTGCCAGTTACCACTGATAACAGATGCTAGTTCAGCGCCTGCGTACATATGGTTAAGTGCTGCGATAGCTTGGCCACCCGCGTTGTACATACCCCAGAACATTGCTGGGAATACCGCGAACCAAACCATGATCATGATACGTTTTAAATCAACGCTATCACGAACGTGCGAGCTTTTCTTTGTAATAAGACCTGGCGTGTAGAACACTGTCGCTGCGGCTTCGTAAAGCGCAAACCACTTCTCGTGTTTACCACCTGGCTCAAAATGATGCTCGATGTCTTCAAGAAACTTTTTAAGGCCCATGAAAATTACCCTTCCTTCTCAATCGTATCTAGGCATTCACGAAGTAGTTGACCGTACTCGTACTTACCTGGACATACAAAGGTACACAATGCTACATCTTCTTCGTCTAGCTCTAGCGCACCAAGTGCTTGAGCACTATCAATGTCGCCTGCACATAGATCACGAAGCAGCAATGTAGGTTCCATATCTAGAGGCATTACGCGCTCGTAGTTACCAATTGGAACCATTGAGCGGTCACTACCGTTTGTCGTCGTTGTCATGTTGAACAACTGACCTTTAAACAGGTGACCAAGGAATGAACGAGTAACAGAGAACTTGTTCTTACCAGGCATAGCCCAGCCGAATAGCTCTTTATCACGACCTTCACGTAGAACAGAAACTTGCTGATGGTAACGACCAAGGAAAGCATGTGGACCTGTTGCTTCAGTACCCGTAAGTACAGAACCAGAAATCACACGAACTTCGCCTGGCATTAACTCGCTGTCTGTCAACTCTTCAAGGCTAGCACCAATTTGAGTACGAACTAGACGTGGGTTGTTCACCACTGGACCTGCCAGAGAAACAACACGCTCAGAGTAAATCTCACCAGTAAGGAAAAGCTTACCGAATGCGATAACATCTTGGTAGTTAATGCTCCACGCTACATTTTGTGCATTTACCGGATATAGGTAATGCATATGCGTGCCTGCAAGACCTGCAGGGTGTGGGCCATCAAAAACATGTTCTTCAACGTTAGACTGAGCTGAACGAGGTAAGCTAGTACCTTTTTTACAAACGTACACTTTACCGTTAGTCAGAGTTGAAAGAAGATCTAAACCAGCAACGAAAGCATCAGACTGCTCGTTAATGATTAATTCTGGCTCAGCTGCTAGCGGATTAGTATCCATAGCAGTAACGAAAATAGCCTGAGTTTCAGAATCAACTGCTGGAACCTTGCTGAACGGACGAGTTCGCAAAGCGGTCCATGCGCCAGACTCAACTAACTGAGCTTTAACCGTATCACGGTCAAGGCCTACTAGTTGGTTAGCTTCATAGCTATTGAACGTGATTTGCTCATTGCCTGCTACTTCAATCACTACTGATTGAAGAACACGCTTAGCACCACGGTTCACTTCAATAACTTTACCGCTTGCTGGAGAAGTAAATACAACACCTGGGTTCTTTTTATCTGCAAAAAGAACTTGGCCTTTCTTCACTTCATCACCAACGCGAGCATGCATCGTAGGACGCATACCAACGTACTCTTCGCCAAGCAAGGCGACTTTAGTGATGGACTTACCATCATTAATCACCTGGGATGGAGTTCCTGCGATAGGAAGATCCAAACCCTTCTTTATTGTAATCATACGCACTTGCACTACTTTATCGGGAAAAAGATTCTTTTAATTGCGTAAATTCGGGACGTTTTAAAATCGCCCTTAGACACGACATTACAGTGTCCGGTTTTGGTAAATTTGAGATACCAAAATCGCAACATTACATTAATAAACTCATCACAAATATTATGTGAGATTTATCAGGTGCCGTATTCTAGCATTTTTTGACAACTTGATGCCATGACCAATAACTTGAATACGGCCTTTATTTGGTGAGATTTGAAGCATATGGACTCTCAAATATGTATAAATTTGACGAGCCGCACAGATAGATTGGCTTTTGAATCGCGTTTTAAACAAGAGATTAATACTCTGTCACAAACTAATATTTTACGAGTTATGTTGAAACACTGTTAATAAAAACATTACTCATTGTAGGTATTTTCAGCCGTTCGATTTACCATCAGTTTGAGTGATATAACAACGAAAAACAGATGAATTTGACGACAAAAAGGCGGCATAGCCACCTCTTCTATATTCGTAAGCTTTCTTACTTACCGCCGCCCATGCACATCGGGCTATCTGGCACGTTATCTAGCTGCTTCATCCATTCATCTTTTGTATAAGTGTGAATGGACAATGCATGAATATTGTTCGCTAGCTCTTCTGAAAGGGCTTTATTTACCGCTCGATGACGAGCAATAAGACGCCAACCTTCAAACACATCGCTGACAACAATCACTTTGAAATGACTCTCAGAACCAGCCGGAACATTGTGCATATAGCTCTCATTGACCACGTTTAAATGACTTGGTGAAAACTCATTGTGCAATTTTGTTTCGATAACTTCTTGGATCATTGTGATTCCTTAATAACGTATTGGCATTATCCGTGGGCTGAGTATAAACCCTAACAGGTCGAGTGTCTGAGTATTTCATAGCGAATGGCGTAGGTTTGCTTGAGTTTTTTCTATCTTGTTCAGCCTGCATTTGAGACAATATCTTTGTTATTTCTTACATAAGTATCTCAAGCAATGAAAACCGAACTTACCCTTCACGACAGAACTTTGACCTTACATCGTTTCCCGAAACGTTCAAATGAAACCCTTCAAGCTTGGGATGCGGGCGACGAATACATTATTAGCCATGTTGAAGAGATGAACCTTGAACCTGGTAAACACATCCTGATCATGAACGACAGCTTCGGTGCCCTATCGACTTGGTTCTCGAAAGATCATGATGTCACTATGATGAGCGACTCATTTATCTCTCACCGTGGTGCCCTGAAAAACTTGCAACGCAATCAAAGTAACCGAGTGAACTTTTTGAACACGATGGATGATATCCCACACGGTATCGATCTTGTGATCATGCAGCTGCCAAAAACAAATCGTCACCTAATCTGGCAATTGAGCCAGCTACGCCAAGCATTGCCTGAAGGCTGCCAAGTGATCGGCGTCAACAAGGTAAAAGAGATTCACACCTCTACGCTTAACCTGTTCGAAAAATACCTTGGTGAAACCAAAACATCACTAGCGAAGAAAAAACACCGCTTAGTATTCTCATCTCCAAACTGCCAGCCAATTCAAACGGTAGAGCCTTTTGTTGAATGGGATGTAGACGGTGAAGATATCCGCCTGAAAAATTTACCAAATGTTTACTCAGGGGAAGCACTCGATCAAGGCGCTCGCTATATGCTAGAGCACATCCCTCAAGATCCTGAGCTACGTCATATCATCGATCTTGGTTGTGGCAACGGTGTATTGAGTGTAAAAGCAGGGCAATTGAACCCACAAGCCCGTATCACCTGTGTGGATGAAAGCTTTATGGCGGTGGAATCGGCGCGCCAAAACGTCAAAGATAACCTTGGTGAAGAAGGCAACTTCCAGTTCATCGCCAACAACTGTTTAGATGGCTTCAAGAAAAACAGCACCTACTTAGTGATGTGTAATCCTCCATTCCATCAGCAACAAGCGATTACGGATCACATTGCGTGGCAAATGTTCTGTGATGCAAAGCATGTTCTAAGCAATGGAGGCAAATTAATTGTTATTGGCAACCGACACCTCGGATACGATGTCAAACTAGCAAGACTATTTGGTGAAGCTAACGTTGAAACGCTTGAACTAAACCAAAAATTTGAGATATTACAAGCAACAAGAGAACCTGCGAATTTTAATAAATAAGCAGAAACGACTTCACAAGAATTTAAGATACCGAGCTTCTGGTGTGAATTTAGAAAGGATAAAGGAATGAAAAAACTGATTTTGGCTGCTTCTATTATGGCTTTGACAGCATGTTCAGCCCCTCAGCAAGAACAGATCAATGTAATGCCAGAAGCTTCACTAAGCTCAAGCAACCTTGTACAAGGCAAAACATACACACTAACCAGTAAAGATGTTCGTGCCGCTCAATATGTTGCATTGGTTGATAGTGGCCGTTCAAACATTCAGCCAATTCACGCTAAGCAAAACATGCGTATTTCTCTAGAAAATGCTGTTGCACAGCAGTTAGAGTCTCAAGGTTTTCGTGCGAGCGTAAACAGTGAAAACTCGATTGTTTTAGAGATTCAAGAAGCACTCGTTACCGTAGAGCACACCATTATGGAAAACAAAATGGACGGTAAAGTAACGCTTGAAGTTACCGCTGAAACGCCTGAAGGCAAACTAGTTAAAACATTCAACGGAACTGCAACACGCACTGGTGCATTGAGTGCATCTAACGACGACATCTCTATGGTTCTTAATGACGTGATCAACTTGGTTCTTACTGAGATCGCTAACGACCAAGAGCTACAAACTTACATGAAGGAACGTTTCTAATGGGTCGTATTTTATCTTCTATCGCATTAATGCTAGTGAGCGTGAGCGTTTGGGCTGGTCCTAAAGTAAACGTGGGAACAACATTAGGCGACTTCACTATTGAGCTTAACCAAGAACAAGCACCGGTTAGTGCGGAGAACTTCCTAAAATACGTTGCTGACGGCAGCTATGAAGGCACTATCTTCCACCGTGTTATTCCTGGCTTTATGGCGCAAGGTGGCGGCTTCGATCAAGAGATGAATCAACAAGCAACTTACGCTCCTATCAAGAATGAAGGCAGCAATGGCTTGAAGAACGATACAGCAACAATCGCGATGGCTCGTACTAATGCGCCAGATTCTGCAACTCGTCAGTTCTTCATTAACTTCTCTGATAATGATTTCTTGAACGCCAAAGGTGGCAACCCAGGCTACGCTGTATTTGGCAAAGTAACTGAAGGTTTTGATGTTGTTCAAAAGATGGCAACGATTCCAACCAAGCGAATGGGCCGCATGTCAGACATCCCAGTCGACCCAATCGTCATCACTAAAGTGACCCTTCTTAAGTAATCCAATCTAACGCCCTTATTTCTTAAGGGCGTTTTTCTACACAAGGACGCCCTATGTCATCAGGCACTCCCTCTCTTTCTTGGATGCAGACTTTCCGCAGCTACCTAGATAAACGCCTACTTTGGGTGTTTATGCTCGGCTGTTCGAGTGGCTTCCCATGGGTTCTTATTGGATCCAATATGTCTGGTTGGCTAAAAGATGCAGGTTTAACACGTGCTGCCATCGGCTACTTTGGTAGTGTGTTTGCCGTGTATGCGATTAACTTTCTATGGGCACCATTGGTAGACCGAGTAAAACTGCCGGTGCTTCACGCAATACTCGGCCAGCGACGCAGTTGGATCTTTTTCTGCCAAACCATTGTTTTAATCGGTACCTTATTCATCGCAGGCGTCAATCCCGCAGAGAACTTGGCGTTTACTTCAATGTTGGCGCTCGCTATTGCCATTGCCTCAGCCACGCAAGACATCGCGATTGATGCATTTCGTATTGATACCTTCCCAAAATCCGAAGCATCAAAACTGCCGCAAGCTTCTGCAATGGCCGTAATTGGTTGGTGGACGGGGTATTCTCTACCAGGCTACCTTGCCTTTATTAACGCAGACTCAATCGGTTGGAATGGCGTGTATTACGGAATGGCAGGCGTCGTTGTCGTACTAATGCTGTTTACTCTTTTTGTCGGAGAGCCAAATACACAACGCGAAGCCCTGCAAGAACAGGCTCAGCAACGTCACAATAAGGTTGTCGGTTCGAAAATCGTGGCTTGGTTCAGTGTTACCGTGTTAGAACCGTTTTATGACTTCTTCAAACGAAACGGAGTTCAAGTTGCCATTACACTACTGCTGTTCGTATTCCTATTTAAGATAGGTGAAGCCTTCCTAGGTCGCATGTCGATCACCTTCTATAAAGAGATAGGTTTCAGTAACGAACAGATCGGCCACTATTCGAAGTTAATTGGTTGGGGCGCAACCATATTCTTCACTTTGGTAGGCAGCGTCTTCAATGTAAAATTCGGCATTGTACGCGGACTGATGATTGGCGGTGTGGCCATGGCAGCCAGTAATCTAATGTTTGCATGGATCGCTCAAGCAGGCCCAAGTGAAACACTGTTCTTGGCAACGATTATTGTCGATAACTTCACGACCGCCTTTTCAACAGTAGCTTTTGTCTCTTTCTTAACGTTATTAACTGGGCAGGCCTTCTCTGCAACCCAATATGCATTACTCGCATCCTTGGGTAACTTCGGTCGAACAACACTGGCTTCATTTAGTGGTGAATTGGTCGATTACCTCAATGATTGGTCAACCTTCTTTATACTGACCGCACTTATGGTGATTCCAAGTTTGATCATGCTCTACTCGTTACGCCACTTTTTCACGGATTTATTAGAAAAAGCCAAAAACAATCAAGAATAGAGTCAAAGAAAAAATGAGAAGAGGGTAGCATTGACCTACCCTCTTCTACGTTCTGTCTTCAGATCTAGTCTGTTGTTTCACTAACAATTAGGTTAAAACCCGTACCCATCGAATCATCAATCGCCACGACTTGATACACCACACCATTAGCCAAAGTAGCAGGCGCTGAATCAATCGCCACAACCGATGGTTGTCCCGCTACCGTTATCGTCACAAAGTAAGATCCCGCTGCCACATAAATGCCATTCGCATAATCTTTGAATTTCACATCACTTAACGCCGGAGTGCTACCAGAGATACCTACGTTTTCTGTTAAGTAGATATCCACCGATGCCGCAATTGGGTTAGCAGCGGCGTGGGTAATGTTTAACACTGCACTGGTCGCAACCGGGCGACGGTTTTCAGGAACAACCAAAGGTTCCAAGTTGAGCGGACTTACTGTCCCTACCGCATAGATGCTGTAATCCATACCGGCAAATACCGCGACACCATCCGCATCAATTAATGCATTAGTTGTGGTGCCGTCAGCAAAGATGTCAATGTCATAACTTCCTGCAGCTAAATCGATAAATCCACGGATTTCCTTGAACATCAAATCAGCAAGAGGTGCAAATGCAGCTCCGTTCACAAATGGATCTACGTCCGGGGCGCCATCAACAAGATGACCGACTCTTACTTCTGCTGTTTCTGCCATGTCATAGATTAACGATGATCCAGTACCGTCCATCACCATCAATTTTACTGGAGAAGCGCTATTGGAGTCAGCTCTTGGCACAGCCGCAATCGTTAGCTCGCTGCCGCCAGACAGAGTGATTTCTCCAGAGTCAAAAGCAATAGCACTGCCGCTCACGGTTTCTAATCTCACACGATATTGTCCTGCAGGGATATTGAGTACGTCAGTAAAATCTTTATAAGCTAAAGTCCCTAACGGTGCGCCCAATGGATCACTCGGCCCTGTCACATATAGGTTTACATCGCCAACTCCTGTTGCCGCGTGTACTACTTGCACATCTAGACTTGAACTTGTTGCCGTTCCTGCAGCAGGGCGAGTAACAACCAAAGCCTCTACAGGATTGTTGGATCCATCGGCGTCGCCTACAACCATCACGGTGTAATCTAAGTCACCGCTTAAATCGAATTGGCTTTGAGGGATAACAGTGGCCACTTCGTCACCTGGGAGTTGGACATCGACTTGAAGAGTTGTCTGTCCTTGACCTACGGAGGCGTATCCGGATGCTTGAGCATAATCGACATCGCTCCAACGAGCCTGACTATTGACTAGAACGTTAGCTAAAGGAGCATCTGGCGATGCATGTACAGCTTGTAGTTGAGTTGTTGATTCATCGTCGTCATCACACCCAACAATAAATAGGGCTGAAATTGCTACAGCGAGTATAGGTGAATATTTCATTGGTCTTCTCTCCAAAAAAGTTAGACCAGTTCGTCACACAAATGATTAGTCCAATAACTAATCTTTAAAAAGTATTTCAAAATCTAGTGCAGTGAACTGTCTTTAATTCTCCGTGATTCAAAAAGTAGCTAGGTTCAAATCCCTAGGCAGTCATCACATGAGTTGTCCATCAATTGATTCCAACTCCATTACGCTGTTGGTCAAAAATAGATCAAAGACAAGATTAAGAGGTGGTTTGAATGAGTCATTTTTTAAGAGAAAACGCTTAGAAAGGAATACTGTTGATTTTGATATGCATGTCACTCTAATTAGTAGAATCGTTTGCTTAGCGCAGTATTTCACCTATTTATCCACAAAATAATCGAATTTCACAAAATCAATAGAATTAGAGGTGCATCAAGATGCATTGCCATCTTAAAGTTCCATCATTTAGATCATTAGTGTGATCAAGTTCACCTTAATAATTGCAATTTTCATCGCGTCTCACTTTTATTTGAGAACAAAATCGCTATTATGCTCGGCATTCGGACATCATAAACACGCACGGATTAGCGGGTTATTCATTTTTAACATAGAGAGTTCCATTATGCGTAAATCACTTTTAACTCTTGCCCTACTAGCAGCAGCTTCTGCTCCAGTAATGGCAGCGGATTATTCTGACGGCGACATCCACAAGAACGATTACAAGTTCCTACAGTTCAACTTGATGGGTGCTTTTAATGAGAAAGGTGTTTCTGAGTCTACTCATGATTACCTAGAGATGGAGTTTGGTGGTCGCAATGGTATTTTCGATCTTTACGGCTATGTTGACGTATTTAACTTAACTTCAGACTCAAGCAGCGATAAAGCAAAATCTGAAAAAATGTTCATGAAGTTTGCTCCTCGTATGTCTATCGATGGCCTAACTGGTAAAGACCTTTCTTTTGGTCCAGTTCAAGAGCTATACGTTGCATCTCTTATGGAATGGGGTGGTGGTGGTGCTACTAACTGTGATGCTACAGGTTGTATCGATGGTAGCCCTGGTGTTAACACTCAAAAAATTGGTCTTGGTTCTGACGTAATGGTTCCATGGTTCGGTAAAATGGGTCTAAACCTTTACGGTACATACGACTCAAACAAAAAAGATTGGAACGGTTTCCAAATCTCGACTAACTGGTTCAAACCTTTCCACTTCTTCGAGAACGGTTCATTCATCTCTTACCAAGGTTACATCGATTACCAATTCGGTATGGATGAAGGTAAAGGGTATGCAACATCAAGCAATGGTGGTGCAATGTTCAACGGTCTTTACTGGCACTCAGATCAGTTCGCAGTTGGCTACGGTCTAAAACTATACAAAGATGTATACGGTTTTGCAGATGGCGAAGGCCTTCCATGGAATGCATCAGCACAAGCTGAGTCTTCAGGCGTAGGTCACTACGTAGCAGTAACTTACAAGTTCTAATAGAACTTCTAAGAAAGTTTCCAAAATGGCACCCTCGGGTGCCATTTTTTATTGCTTTCATTTAATGCCTCGCTATCCTTGCAGCATCACTTTCTTATCTCGGTATTGCTGTGAACATCACTATTGTTGGACCTGGAGCTATCGGCTCTTTATGGGCGATTAAATTGCTTCAAGCTGGTCATAATGTCTCTTTGTGGAGTCGCTCCCCTGAAACCTCAATTAACCTAACACTTGATGAGCAAACTTCACTTTCCTTCAGCAATAACAATATCGACAAGCTATCAACGAGTGATTTGGTTATCTTCACAGTCAAAGCTTGGCAAGTAGAAGAAGCCACCACTCCGTTACTTCAATATGTCGACTCTGACACCATTCTCATGTTCATGCATAACGGAATGGGTGCGGTCGATAACATTGCTACTAAAATTAATGCTCACCCGATTGTATCGGCGACGACAACTCAAGCAGCATTCAAACCCAACCGCAATAATGTGTCTCATACTGGATTGGGCCAAACTCAATTGGGTGCTTTTAACCAAACGGGTCAACAGTGCACGTTTTTAGTTGATGTCTTAGATGATGCTCTCCCCGCTGTGAGTTGGAACCCACAAATAAAAACCGCGCTTTGGGCTAAGCTCGCGATCAATTGTGCTATCAACCCACTCACTGGGTTGGAACAAATCAAGAACGGCGAACTTGCAGACCAAAGGTTTGAGGGTATTTTAAGTTCTATCGTTGAAGAGCTAACACAAGTTATGCAGGCCGAAGAGATCGCTTGTTCATTCGACGGATTAGAAGCAAGTGTCAAGCAGGTCATCCAAGCCACGGCGCAGAACAACTCATCCATGAAGCAGGATATGTTTTACCAACGCAAGACAGAGATCGACTTCATCACTGGACACCTAATAAAAACAGCGCTTAAGCATCAGATAGAAGTTCCCGTTAACCAAAAGCTGTTCGATCAGGTCAAAGAGCGAGAAAATAGCTGGAATCATCAAGATTAGTCAGCAACGGTTAACAAGTCGCGATAAAATAACAATACCGCTAAGCATAACGCTGGCACCAATTTCCAAGATTTTAGGTAAGAATAGATGCTTGATATCAATCACATCCGAGAGCAGTTTCCTGCGCTATCACAAACCATCAATCAACAACCATTGATTTACTTAGACAGCGCGGCAACGACACAAAAACCTCAGGTAGTTATTGATGCCATTAGCCAATATTACTCCAAACAAAATGCCAATGTTCACCGCGGTAGTCATAGTTTAACAGCGAACGCGACCAGTCAGTTTGAAGCAGCCAGAGATAAGGTCGCTCAGTTTATTGGAGCAAGCTCTTCAAAAGAGATCATCTGGACTCGTGGTGCCACCGAGGCGCTCAATTTAATTGCTCAAACTTACGCAAGAAGTACTCTTCAGCCTGGCGATGAGATCTTAGTGAGTGAAATGGAGCATCACGCTAACATTGTCCCTTGGCAAATTGTTGCACAACAAACCGGGGCTAAAGTCGTTAAAGTACCGATGACATCGGATTGCGAATTTGACCTAGTCGCGTTTGATACGCTTTTAAATGAACGAACCAAGATTGTTGCATTGGCTCAGATAACCAACGTGACAGGTTCTCGTCAGCCGATTGAAGCCGTCATCGAGAAAGCACACAAGATGAATGCAATTGTGGTGGTAGATGGCGCGCAAGGGATCGTTCATGAGCCTATTGATGTTGCTGCTTTAGGTGCGGATTTCTACGTATTCTCTGGGCACAAGCTCTATGCCCCTGCCGGTATCGGTGTGCTTTACGGCAAGCTTGAATTGCTCGAAGCGATGCCACCTTGGCATGGCGGCGGCAAAATGGTTGAGCGCGTCTCTTTCTCTGGCACTACTTTTTCAGAACTGCCTGGTAAATTCGAAGCGGGCACACCAAATGTGGCAGGAGCCATAGCACTAAGCACCGCAATAGAATGGTTAAGTGGCTTTGTACAACAAGATGTCGAAAATCATATCCACCAGCTACAACACGAGACTTATCTTGCGCTCAGTAAACTGGATGACATTCAGATTTTAGGGTATCAACCCAACGCAAGTGTGATTACTTTTGTGATGGATGGTGTTCACCATCAAGATATAGCGACTCTATTGGATCAGCAAGGGATCGCGGTACGTGCAGGGCATCATTGTGCTCACCCATTAATGGATGCACTTAATGTGAAAGGAACGGTTCGAATCTCATTTGGTATTTACAACAACATGGATGATGTTGAAAAGCTCGTAGCGGCGATAGAAAAAGCCGTTGATATGCTTTAGGGGATGGCGAGACTCAATTAGCAGTCATCATTCCAGAGCTAAGGAACGAAGTATCTGGAACCTCAAATAGCAAACCATCCAAACGAGATTCCCTATTACGCTCCTTCGTCGCTTTAGGGAATGACGAAACACAGTTAGAATTCGTCATTCCAGAACTGAGGAACGAAGTATCTGGAATCTCTTTAAAGCGCAACGATGAAAAGGTGTGAAACAATTACGAGTTAGCGAGGTTCTTGATTTGCTCAACAATCGCTTTTAATCCATTACCGCGAGATGGGCTAAGGTGGGTAATTAGACCGATTTGTTCAAAGTAACCATCAATATCGAACGCTTGAACCTGCTCTGATGTTTTTCCATCATACGCAGCCATTACTAATGCAATCAGACCGCGAACGATACGCGCATCAGAATCAGCACAAAAGTGCCAAACACCACCGATGTTCTGAGAAACCAACCACACTTGGCTTTCACAGCCAGAGACAATCACCTGCTCACTTTTCAGTTCATCAGGCATCGTTGGCAGTTTCTTACCCCATTGAATCACTTGGCGATAACGGTCTTCCCAGCCGCTGAATGTCTGCATTTTCGCGACAATATCATCACTGGTAATTTCAGTGCCGAATGGAGAGCTTGGGAATGTGGTCATTTTAATATCCAGTCGATTGTTAATTGAGTAGAAGACGTTACTTAGCGTGCTTTTGAATCAGCTTTTCGACGATACGTGAAACAGCCACAAAGCCAAACGTCGCTGTTACAACCGTTGCCGCACCAAAACCCGTCGCACAATCCATGCGTTTTGGACCTTCTGCTGTCGCTTTCGCAGCACATACACTGCCGTCAGCTTGAGGGTATTTCAGCTGTTCAGTTGAGAACACACAATCGATACCAAACTTACGTGCTGGATTCTTAGGGAAGTTATGATGACGACGAAGGGTATCTTTTAGCTTCTTCGCTAGCGGATCTTGAATCGTCTTAGTCAGATCAGCCACTTTGATTTGAGTGGGATCGATTTGACCACCCGCACCACCGGTGGTGATCACCTTAATTTTGTTGCTACGACAATATGCCAACAGTGAAGCCTTAGCTTTCATGCTATCAATCGCATCTAACACAAAGTCGAACTCTTTCGATAGGTATTCAGCCTGATTGTCTGGGCCGATGAAGTCGTCAACCAGGTTAACTTTACACTCAGGGTTAATCAGCTTAACGCGCTCTGCCATCACTTCAATTTTGCTTTTACCAACGGTACCCGACATTGCGTGGATCTGACGGTTGATGTTGGTCACACACACATCATCCATATCGATCAAAGTCAGCTCACCTAAACCAGTACGAGCAAGCGCTTCAACCGCCCATGAACCGACACCACCAATACCGATCACACACACGTGTGCTGCTCTAAGTATGTCGACTTCACTATTGCCATATAGGCGACGGGTGCCACCAAATCGTTGGTCATAGTTTTCTGAAGCTGGAGTGGTCAATTCACGCATTGTTGCCGCCAATTTATTTCTGAGAAAAAGAAAAGAGTGCGTTTTATACGCACTCTTGAATAAAAAGTCTAGGGGATTAGCGATTCGCTTTCAATGCCCTATTTTATTGTCGCTTACTCAACCTTTTCAGGAGGCAAAGCCCAAGGCGCTTCAGTTGCGCTGCCATCTAAACCGAGCTTCCACACACGACCAAAATGCTTGTAATGGCCCGCTTCTGTACCCGCTCGAGGGCCCATGCCGTGATAAAGGTCCAAATGGTTTTGCTTAACCGCGCCGCCCGTATCCAAAACCAATAGCAGTCTTAGTTGATGAGCGCCGCTCCAAGTACCATCAGCATTCAATAATGGAACCTCAGCAAGAATCGGCGTCCCCATTGGCAAGATAGAGCGATCGCCCGCAACCGCCGCCATAGGTAATAGAGGAATGCCCGCGCTACCCATCACAGATAGGTCATCTCTCGCTTCAAAAAACACGAAAGATGGGTTTTGCTCAAGCAGCTCTTTGACCACTTCAGGATCGTTTGCCAATACCCACTCTTTGATTGCTTTTAGCGACATTTTTTCGCGTGGAACTAAGCCTCGTTCAATCAAAACACGGCCAATGCTCACATAAGCTTTATTGTTCTTACCCGCGTAGGCGAAATACTGCAGCGTGTCATCATCACCGAAGTGTACAAATCCACTGCCCTGTACTTCCATCATAAATGGGTCGATACGGTTTGCTGAGTAACCTAACTCAAGGCCCTGACCTTCTAGTGCGCCGTTGTAAATCTCTTGGCGTGTTGGACACTCTTTACCACACTCAGGAAGCCCGTAAACAGGGTAACGATATTCTTCATTCGCTTCGTGGCGCAGTTCCATCACAGGAGAAAAGTAGCCAGTGAATAAAACATTGCCTTGCTTATCACCACCGCCTAGTTGAGCAGTTTGAACGCCAAAATTAGCGAGTTCGCTTGGATCTCCACTCAGCATCGCCCACTCATTGAGTTGTTGATAAAGCGGCTCATAGATTTTAGCCATCGAAGGGGATTTAGAAACCACCATCTCAGCTTGCTCTGCAAATGCGGTGTAGTCTCTTGGTTTATTGGATTCAACCTGATCGACCTTATTCAAGGTACGAGAAAATTCGTCATCAAGATGTTGTTGAGCAAGATCAGTGGGTTGAGCACAGCCAAATAGCAAAGAGGCAGCGACTAGGGGAAGCCATTTTTTAATCACAAGAGTCATCCTAAAAATTCTATGCATCGAGGATGACAAAAACAGTCAGATAACACAATCGTAGATTGTAAGAGTTTACAATAAGATAACCTATCGGACGGAGTTATCGATATGGCCTTTAAGGCGGAAGATGGGATTGTAGTGACTGTCAGAATCGAGCACCATTTCTGTATTGTCAGAATTGGTCATGCGGAAGCGATAGGTTTTATCACCCGCCTTGTATTCAAAGTAGTTACCGTCAAAGTCAAAGCTCGTCGAAACAACAGACCCACGAACTGATACACCATTAGCATTCAGAACAAACTCATCCGTCGCATAATGTGCAACATCCTGCTCTATCCAAGTACCGTATATCAGATTGTCGGGCGTCGCCGCATCTTGCACTCGGGAAAGCACATCGCCGAACAAAGAAACCACCGCAAACGAACCCACCAAAGCTAGAACCATTAAACAACGTTCAATGATCTTACGCTTCAACTTAGATTGATTGCGCTGATCAGCTTCGCTGTAGAGACCTTTGGTTATCTCATCGATTTTGTTGTTTGTCGCTGGAGCTTGTTGCATTCGGTGACTACTCATAAGGATGCTATGCGCATTCTACACTGAGACAGTTTATATATTGAAGCCTAGATAAGAATAGTTTGCGCTTTATTCCAAAAAGGTGTTGTTTACATTTGAATTTAAATGCTAAATTATCGAATAAATAAACAAAATGGACTTGTTCTGTGAAATTAAGAAGTACAGCGCTAGTAAAAGGTTTCAGACAATCAACCCCTTATGTCAATGCTCACCGTGGCAAAACCATGGTCATTATGCTGGGAGGCGAAGCCGTTGCCGACAGGAACTTTGGTAACATTATTAGTGATATAGCCTTACTCCACAGCCTTGGAGTAAAAATTGTTCTCGTTCACGGGGCAAGACCGCAGATCAACCAATTGCTCGCTAAGCAAGATTGCCATACGCCTTATCACAAGAATATTAGGGTCACTGATGAATATTCTCTGGGCGTCGCTATGCAGGCTGCTGGCCAACTACAACTTGCCATCACTGCTCGACTTTCGATGAGTTTAAACAACACCCCGATGGCAGGCACTCAACTCAATGTGATGAGTGGTAACTTCATTACGGCTCAACCGCTTGGCGTGGATGACGGTACGGATTATTGCCACAGCGGGCGTATTCGTCGAATCGATATCGAAGGGATCAATCGCACACTTGACCAAGGTTCAATTGTACTGCTTGGCCCTATTGCCAGCTCCGTGACAGGCGAAAGCTTTAACCTACTTTCTGAAGAGGTCGCGACCCAAGTTGCTATTCGTCTAAAGGCCGACAAGCTGATTGGCTTTTGCTCCGAACAAGGGGTAACAGATGAACGCGGTAATGTGCTCGCCGAACTCTTCCCAAAAGACGCCAAGCAAATTCTAGAACGATTAACGGAATCTCAAAACCCTGCCGAAGACATGAGCACAGGAACACTGCGCTTCTTGAAAGGAGCGATCTCCGCTTGTCGTGCCGGGGTGCCTCGTTGTCATCTAATCAGCTACAAGGTAGATGGCGCGTTAATCCAAGAATTGTTCTCTTTTGATGGTATTGGGACCCAAGTGGTTATGGCGAGTGCTGAGCAAGTAAGACAAGCTCAGATTGACGATATTGGTGGCATCTTTGACCTTATTCGTCCTTTGGAAGAACAAGGCATTCTTGTTCGTCGTTCAAGAGAACAATTGGAACAAGAAATTCACCGTTTTACGATCATCGAAAAAGACGGTCTGATTATTGGTTGCGCTGCACTATATGCGTATCCGGAAGATCACATGGCAGAGATGGCGTGTGTGGCGATTCACCCTGACTATCGCGATGGAAACCGTGGGCAATTGCTGCTGGATTACATGCGCCACCAATCAAAATCTCGTGATATCGACCAGATCTTTGTCCTTACTACGCACAGCCTTCACTGGTTCCGTGAACAAGGCTTTTACGAGATAGCGGTTGATGAATTGCCGATGGAAAAACAAGGGTTATACAACTATCAGAGAAACTCAAAGATCTTGGCGCTCAACGTATAAATAAAGTTTTGGAGCACAATCTCACTTCAGAAGAAAAATAATTGCAAATGTAATCGTTTTCTATATGAGATTTATCAACTATGCACTTTCACTCACACGTATAATTGTATAGAATTTAAACGCTTTAATAATCTTAACAAATGTTTTTATTGGAATTGCCATCTCGATAGTCATATCGAACTCATTGAGGTGGTCACTGCACGGATTGCTATACCCGTTGACGGTCAGCACGCTAACATTAGCTCTGCTCGTTAATATAAACAGCAAAAAGAGCAACATTGATATGAGAACCATTGTTTGTAACTCGCTGCAAAGTTTTTGGGATATGGCTGATAACCAATTCTTAGAAGGGCTAGACGTACACTGCGTGTTCCCTGTTAGCGAGAATCTAAAAGAGTTTATTTTGAATTGCCAAGCAAAATACAAGATAAACCACATATCGTTTACTCGAGCGTTTTTAAGCAAAGAGCCTTAATAACGTTCAAAGCAACCAGGGATGGTTGCTTTGTGTTTATCTAGTTCTAAGTGCAAGCCCTTCTCTAGCGTCCATTATCGACTAATTCGTTAAACGACTGCCTAAACCACTCACTCGCTCTGTTTTCACCTTAATCCCACGCTTCAACACGTTGGTATCGCTGAACATCATCAGTCGTTTCTTCGCACGTGTAATACCGGTATAGATAAGCTCCCGCGTTAAAATAGGGCTGAAATCTGGCGGCAAGATCATTAAGGTCAGATCAAATTCACTACCCTGAGATTTATGTATCGTCATTGCATAAGCTGTTTCATGATCGGGAACTCGGCTTGGCAGCACGGCTTTCACACTGCCATCTGGCAACTCAAAATAGACCTTCAAACGAGGGGTTAAGTCAGGTTGACTAGAATCCGCCTCAAGCATACAGATACCAATATCACCATTATACAAACCCAAGCCATGATCATTTCGAGTCACCATGACAGGTCGCCCGTGATACCACAGCTCATCATTATGA
Organism: Vibrio sp. 10N.261.46.A3; assembly: GCF_041472995.1. NCBI lineage: Bacteria > Pseudomonadati > Pseudomonadota > Gammaproteobacteria > Vibrionales > Vibrionaceae > Vibrio > Vibrio sp. 10N.261.46.A3. Next base: position 54,366 of record NZ_JBFRRH010000026.1, read on the forward strand.
GGGCTCACCAAACGCCTTGCGGCCAGTGCTCTTTCAATTCTGTGGTTGAGGCCTTTAACACCAAAATCCCCTTCACGAATGGAACACAACAGTCGGCATTGGCTGAACAAATCGAGCACTGATTTTGCGCGTGCTTCTTGAGTTTCTAACTCTTCCAACGGCGCATTCATTCTATTGAGGTACGCACCATACTCGTTAACCAAAGTACGCAGCATCAAGTTATAGCTGTCGCTCGATAGAGGATGATTTTCGATATCGCCAAAACCTTTGGCAAACACTTGATCTACTTGATTCGCAGAACCATTATTGATTGCTTTTGCCAGCTGACCAATACCGGAACGCGCATCGAAACGATAACTCTTCTGCAGCATACACAAGCTGTCTGCAATCGCAGGCGAATTCACCGCTCCAGCTTTGTCTTGTCTTGGATTAGCGATCGCATCAAAGCCTGTCATCTCCGCAATCAAATTGCCTTGCGCTGCGCTGTACCCTGCAGAGTTGAATGAACAGATATCACCGAGCACAGCACCTGCCTCTACTGAAGCGAGTTGGTCTTTATCACCCAACAAGATAAGCCTTGCGTGCTCCGGAAGTGCATCCACCAGCTTATACATCATCGACAGATCAACCATCGAAGCTTCATCCACGACCAAGATATCAAGGTGGAGTGGATTGCGTCGGTTATGCCTAAACTCAGCACGGTTAGGAATCGCGCCGAGTAATCTGTGTAACGTGCTCGATTCAGTTGGTATGTTGGCTTTTACTTCAGGCGCTAATGGCAGCTGTTCAATCGCTTTGCCAATCGACTCGGTTAAACGCGCCGCTGCTTTACCCGTCGGTGCCACCAGTTTAATCGTCGGTGTTTTACCTTGGCTGAGCGATTGCTCGACCATCGCCGACAGTAATTTGGTTACTGTGGTCGTTTTACCGGTACCCGGCCCACCGGAAATCACCGCAAAGCGACGGCTCAGCGCCACCGCTGCCGCGACTTTTTGCCAGTTCAAACATGCTGATAACGGCACCAAACTGTCTAGAACATCTAAGTCCGTCACTTGCTTAGCTTGCACAACCGCTTGGTCGATTGCGCCCCAATCTAGAGCCTGCTCATTCACAATATCAAGATGGTCACACACCAATTGTTGACGTAATACCTGAGACGTTTGTTGGCTTGCTTCGGCCTTGGCTAAGGCGTTAAACAGAAAGTGATAGCTACGTGCAAAAAGCTGATTGAGCGTTTCAGTCAGTGCCTTCTTCTGTTCAGTATTGAACTCTACTGGCTTACTTAAACGGTTTAAGGTCTCAGCCAACACAACTTCGTAGTTCCAATAACGCTGTAAGTAGACACGCTGTCCATCAAACATCAGCGGCTTAACACAGTCATTGGTTGTACCTACTAGGTTTGACGATTGAAGTACCGCCACCCAATCAATACCTAATAACTTTTGATTCAATTGCAGGGCAGTTTCACCGTACAACCCAAGTAACTGAGCAAGATCCGCCGTTTGTTCAGGGCCTACCGTATACTGCTGTATAAGCTGAGTACAAATATGCCCCTTGCCCAACTCATGGCTCACCAACCCAGCGAGAAAACCGATCTCTTGAGAATGACTCGTGGCTTGCTGCGAAATAAAACGGGCAAACTGATAATCCAGCTGATGAATCGAGCCCTTATCCGCAAGGAACTTGAGTACATCCATGAGCTGTTCAGGGATAAGTGAAACTGGCTTTACAGAGTTCGCTGCTTCTACGCTGGTATTAGTGGTCGTCGTTGTCATTATAAAAGCCCCATCTGTCCAGTTTCATCGTCATTCAATAGTGCTGAACGTCTGTCTATCACTTTACCGTCAATCAATTGATCCATTTCATCGAGCAAAGCCAATGTTGGTTTAGCCGAGAAAACACCTTGTTGTGATTGGCCATCCATTCCTCTTAGGAACAAGTAATAAACCCCACCGAAATGTTGTTCATAACTGTAATCTGCAACGCGACTGCGTAGGAAGCGGTGCAATGCCAACGCATAGATTTGATATTGAAAATCGTAACGGTGGTCGGCCATAGCCGATTTCAATGCCTCACCATGGTAGACGGCAACGTCATCACCTAAATGATTCGATTTCCAGTCGAGGACATAGTATTTACCTTGGTGCTCGAACACCAAATCGATGAAGCCTTTCAACATGCCTTGCACGGTTTGGAAGCCAAGGTCACCCGCTTTTGCTGATAGCGGATCGTGATACTGAATGGTTTGATTCAATTCAGATGCGGCTAACACTTCGATCGGCAACAAGAATTCCATCTCGACCAATCGTTGCGTTGAGTCTTTCTCGCTTAGCTTTAAGTTCTTACCATCTAACGCGGTGTTCAGCACCGTATCAACCAGTTGTTGAAGCACGGGCAGCCACTCGAGTTCGTATTGTTCTGACTCTAATAAGTGAGTGATTACTTGCGTGTTGTGTTCGCTGGTTGCAGGCTCGGTAAATTCAACATCCTCAAACAAGGTGTGCAAGAAAGTACCAGGGCGAGCGCCGCGAGGGAACGTGAATATAGAACGTTCAGGTTCAATCAATTCCGACTCGTCTTGTTCATCCGCCGAGTCAATATCGAAGCCAGACACCTCAATCGTGGCATCATGACTTGCGCCGTGACTGCCTTGTTTTACAAGTCCCGAGTAACTGGTAATTCGCCAAGCTCTGTCAATTGAAGCTTTCAGTTCATTGGCCTGTAAGTCGTCACTCACTTGCTCTGTTTGTACAAATACGTGCTCGTGAGCAGTCGGAGTTTCAGACAGTAGTACACTTGAATTCTTACCCTCAATTGCCGATAGAGCTTGATGCAACTCGGCGATGCCTTGCTCTTGTCCGTTTTGAACCAAATAGCCCATGGCACTCAAGTGAACGCCAGTTGGTTCTTTGGTTGAACGCCCTTTACGCAGCGGTGCCATGCCAATGAAACATCCATAAACAGCACGAGTCAGCGCCACGTAAATCAAACGTAGGTCTTCCGCTAGTCGCTCTTTGTCGGCTTGTGCTAAGGCACTGTCGCTACCAGTAATGTCCAGTACTGTGGTATCGGAATCATGGTCGTAGAACTTACCTTCACTCGCTTCACGGTAGCTAGCGACAAACGGCAGGAATACGAGATCATATTCCAGCCCCTTCGACTTATGAATGGTAACGATTTGAACCAAGTTTCTTTCTGATTCAAGGCGTTGAATGTCGTCATCACTGCCACCTAAACCATTTTGTGCATCTGATATCGCTTCTGCCAACCAACGCAACAAGCCATAGTCACTGTCGAGTTCTTGTCTTGCTTGTTGCAACAATTCGCCAATGTGCATTAAATCAGTGAGTGAGCGCTCACCATTTTCTTCTTCCAGTAAGCGTTCCGCGAGATGCCTTTTACTGATCACGCTGCGCAGCATGGGTAACACACCACGTTGCAGCCACAACTTACGGTATTCTCGAAATTCGTTAACGACGTTTTCCCACACCACTTCGTCATTGTTGAGTTCATCCAATGAAGCCGCATCCAGAGCAAACAACTCTGAGGCCAAACTAGCGCGTAATGCACGATCATTTTCTGGTGTCAGCACCGCTTGCAACAAGCGTTGAATATCTTGCGCGACCAAGCTGGTAAACACACTGTCTCGGTTGGATAAATACACGCTCGCGATGCCTTGCTCCGATAGCGCGTTCTTGATCAAGCGACCTTCACTACCGGTTCGAACCAAAACAGCAATATCACCCGCATTCACGGCATGTTGTTTTTTGCCGTTATCAAAATAGGCTTGTTGATTTTGAGAAGCGGTCAAAATGGTTTGAATTTGACTCGCGGTCGCCTCAGCCATTGCTTTGTGATATTCGCCTTTCGGCAATGGCTTATCTTCCGCTTCTTGTAGCCAAAAGGTCAGTGCATGCTGGGTTTCTCCGTTCATCACCCATTGGCGTTTATCAGCCGATGGGCTAGCAGCAACGGGTAAGAATGGAATGTCTTGATCGTAGATAAACGGGCTATCCGAATTCATAAACACTTGGTTTACCGCGCTGACCATATCAGCACTCGAACGCCAGTTAGTGCCTAACGTATAGTGAGCACTAACTTGGTTTCTTGCCTTGATGTAAGTAAAGATATCCGCGCCACGGAAACCGTAGATAGCCTGTTTCGGGTCACCGATCATAAACAGACCGCATTGCGGGTTATCAAGGTAGATTCGGCTAAAAATACTGTATTGAAGCGGATCGGTATCTTGGAATTCATCGATCATCGCCACCGGGTATAAGGTGCGGATTCTCTCCACCAGCAATGATTGCTCATCGACATCAATCGACGCTGATAACTGAGTCAACAAATCATCAAATGATAGCCACTGCTTCTGCTGCTTAGCCTTAGCTAACATAGTTCGACAATGAGTAATCGCATGCGCCAGCAATGGAGCTTTTAGATCTGCAGGAGAGTTTAGGAATTCCTCAATCGCCTCAAACACCGCGTGCTGAGGCGCAGTGCCTTTTGGTGTTTTTTCAATTAACGTGGCTTGTGAAAACTTCTCTAGTTTATCTGGAAACTGGTAATCGTGGGTGTCGCTCTGCGCCCATGCTGTTACCACTTCTAACCAAGTCGCCAGAGACTTCTTAGTGTAGCTGCGCTTGTTCACATCTGAACCTGAAATCAAAGCCAAAAAGTCCGCTTCAGATTCACACCACAGCGCTTTAAGTTGCTTCACTTTATCTAGGTTTTGATTGTGTAGAGTTTGCAGGTCGCCCGACATAGCATCTACCGTTAATTTCAGCGGAGATCCTGTCAGATAACGATTTACGTCTGCTAATAGCGAAGCGGGAGAACCCCAGATATTACGAACCTCACCAGCCAGTTGAATGGGCAGCGGGTAGAACTGTTTACGCCAATAGTCGGCAACCACTTGCGCTTTTAGGTGGCTTTCATCGGTCACAAATTCATTATCAAAGCGGCTGCCAGATTCGAAGGCATTTTGAGTCAACATTCGCTGACAGAAACCGTGAATGGTGTAGACCGCTGCTTCATCCATTTGTCTTTCAGCATTAAGCAGAGTTTTAGCTGCGCCAGCATGATCATCGATGGCTTGTAGCAAAGGAGCAATCACTGGGTCATCACTTTGCCCACGTGCAAACGCAATACGTGCATCATGGATTCGAGCACGGATACGATCTCGCAGCTCAGCCGTTGCCGCTTCAGTAAAGGTCACCACCAGAATTTGGTCTACGGTTAGTGGCTCATGGTGTCGTGTGGCTTCCGTCAGATCACCTTGCGGCGCAGCAGTACCGTGCCCCAGCAGTAAGCGCAAATACAAGCCAGCAATGGTAAATGTCTTACCCGTACCCGCCGATGCTTCAATTAAACGCGCGCCATGAAGTGGAAACGTCATGGTATCGAGTGTTTTTGGAGCGATTACCTGAACACTGCTTGTGGTCGTCATGCCTTACTGCCTTTTGATAGATGAGTCTGTTAAAAATGTGACTATTGCTATAAATGTGACCTAGCGTGGAAAACGTCATTCAATTTACGTCCTGCGCTAATTTGTTAATAGTTAGTGCGATCTCTCTCACGGATCAATTCGGATCGCCTCGCTACTATGCGCCCACGAGTTCAGGAGCGCGTACGAGTTTTGTACTTTACGACGTTACTTTGAACCACAGAATAATGGTCCCTCTGACCTGTGGCCGTACAGCGAACGCCCTACACTAATAATGATTTACTGGCGGCCACTTTATTTCCTGTACCTTGCTTACCTTCACCTTGATTCCCTTCAACTGGAAAGTAAGCATCCCAAATGCTGACCAGCGACTCTCTTTTGTCTTTCATTAATTCAGCGAACTCGTTATTGATCTTGTCGATCACAGCCACCTACTCCTGATCTTCCAGATCGGCTGCAGCCAACCTTGCCGCCTGCAGCACAAGTGTCGAGTACATACGTGATTGAGCAGCCAGTTCATCATCCCACTTAGGCCAAATTCGTGAGATGTAGGTATCTCTGCCCTCGCCCGTAAAGGCGAAGCTATCATTAAAGGTATCGGCCATTTTCTTGAGTGACTTCTCTTCATCATCGACCCACTTACCACGACTAAAACCCGCTTCAACACCTGCTAATGCGGTTTTCGGAAAATAAGGCAATGGCGCTGTCATGCCTTGGTAAAACAGTCGCACTAACTCAGCTAATATACTCTTCGCTTGCTGTGCATCGCCGATAGGCTGTAGCGTTTGGTGAACCACGCCCTCTTTTCTGTCATAGCCAATAATATGGGTCGTTTTTCCGTGTCCCATAACAGCGCAGGATAGATGATCAATCCACGCTGCCAAGTAATCTTGAGAGCGTATTTTTCCGCTACGGAAACGCACTAGACCCGATTGATAGTTTTGAGTTAACCACCCCATCAAGCGAACAGGCTTACCTTCGCCCAACACATCAAATTCGATATTAACTTCGAGATCTTGTTGCGGCGAACCACTCACAAATCGAATCTCTTTGGCTAAGTCTTCCGCTTGAACACGGTTGGTTTCAAACTCGATATCACCAAAGGCGCCGACCGGTAATCGACCCTGTGCTTTTTGCTCAGAGACAAACAGTCTCACCGCTTCATCTGCACCTTCTGGGTGATCCAGCAACACTTGCAGCAGCGCATCTTTAAGTTGGAAGCTCTCTAGTCCATTGAGTACGAATGGTTCATCGTCTTCCATTACTGGAAGTGGCGGTTCAAACACCACTTTGAGACGACGATTAAAGAAGTACTGCACCGGTAAGCGCCAGAAACGCTGCAACTCAACCAAGTCGAGTTCTAACGGATACGTTGCACCCAACAAATAGTCGTCCAATGCGCGATTGAACTCACCACTGCGTTCACCGGAACGGTTAGCCGCAGGTAACCACTCTTTGGCATAACTCAATACATGGCTCGCATCACCTTGAGTAAACGCAGCGGGGCTGAACGGTGTCATGGTGTGCTCAAAGCTGATCGCTTGAGTTAGGTTGATACCAGAATCGTCACTTGGTAGTGCTTGGTCTTCACTTAGGCAGTAGTTCTGTTGGCAGTACTCAATCAATTCAGATACCAACACCGACGGCACTCGCTCGGTATTATCTTGAATCGAACGGCCGACATAGCTGATGTATAAACACTCTTGTGCTGACAGCATTGCTTCTAGGAATAGATAACGGTCATCATCACGACGAGAACGATCACCCGGTCGTGTGCGTCCGTTCATCAAGTCAAAACCTTCTGGCGGCATTGAACGAGGGTAAACCCCATCATTCATACCCAATAAACAGACAGTCTTAAACGGAATAGAACGCATCGGCATCAGGGTACAAAAGTTCACTTGTCCCGCTAAGAAACGCTGGCTAATACGCGCACCAGATAACTTATTATTGAGGTACTGGTAGATAATGCTTGGTGACAACTCTTGCTCATACAAGGCATCATCAAGCTGTTCATTCAGTTGTGAAAGTGCATCACGAATCGACTTAAGCACCACCTCACCTTCCAGCTCAACCGCAAAGAAATCATCAATCATTTGCAGCAATGTTTCACGCCACATATCGATAGATTGTGTTTTAGTTAAGCGTTGACGATAATGGGCAATACGATCGATAAAGTGCGCTAACTTACCAGCAAGTTCGGCGTTAATACCCTGAACTTCATTGTAAGCGGCAATTGGAGAGTGTTCTGTTTCAAACAAGCCCGCAGAGTCCGACATCGCATAGCCCAATAACATGCGCTGAATACCAAATAGCCAGGTATTTTGCTCGGTTGCAGGTAGATCAAATTCCGTTGCGGTAGAAGAGTCGACACCCCAACGGATGCCCGCTTCTTCAACCCATTGCTTGGCTTGCTCGAATTGAAACTCATCAATACCAAAGCGCGCCATCATTGCAGGGATTTCTAACAACTCTAGCAACTCAGACGCTAAACAACGCGTATTCGGTAGCGCGACCAGCTGCATGAACGCTGTCAGTATCGGACTTTCTTGGTCGGCGGTTCTATCTGAGATTGAATATGGGATATAGCGTTCACCCGGGGCATTACCAAATACCGCCTGAATCGCTGGGCTATAAGCATTAATGTCAGACACCATCACGATGATATCGCGTGGTTTCAGGGTCGGGTCAGCATCAAACATGGCCAACAGCTGATCATGAAGGACTTCAACCTCACGCATTGGGCTGTGACACGCATGTACTGTCAGAGAACGATCGCCAAGCTCAACCACCTGTTTATGGTGGCTGGAATCTAAGATGTGGTCGTCTTGATGTTCTTCTAACTGGAGAATATCGGCTTGTAGTTGATGAAGTAGATTATCTCTCTCAACATCAATAAAGAACTCGTGCTCTTCGCTGTCTGATTGAGATAGCAAGAACAGGTTATCCCTGCCTAATTTACCCATAGACGCCAGTAAGCTATTACCAACAGCTTGGCTGGTATGCAGTTCGTCTTCAACATTGGCTTCAATACCATCTTTCAATGGTGAGGCTTCGCCTTCAAGAAGAGGTAAACCATCAACCAGAGCAAACTGCTTGCGGCGCTGTGCTTCGACTCTCGCCAAGTATTTACGGTCACGAATATCACCCCAGTAATACTGACAAGGGTTGGTAAACATCAAGTGCACATCAATCTGCTCACCCAGTGCTTTCAACGCGTCCATATAACGAGGAGGCAGCGAAGAAATACCAAACACAAATAAGCGCTTAGGCAAATGTTGCAGCTGGCCTTGTTGATTGGCTAGCGCTTCAATAAAGTCATGGTACAAGTTACCACGGTGGTATTTAGATTGGCCTTGGGACAGAGTTTGCTCATAGAGCGCTTGCCACAAAATCGGTTGCCAAGGGTGCTCTTGCTGCCCTTCCTCATCGATAAGTTCTGCAACGGGCTCTCCCGCTTCCCACATCGCCATCCATTCAGGTCGATACACCAAATAACCATCGAAGATATCGGCAATTTTTTCTGCCAATTGGTACAACTTCGAATCATCTTCGTCGTTTTCAAGATAGCGCTGTAAAGGAAGAAAATCAGGGTGGTCAAGCTTAGCGGGTAGCAAACTCATCAGCTTCCACGTCATCGCTTCTTTGTTAAAAGCACTGCGTTTAGGAACATCAGGAAGCACTTGGGTAAACATATCCCAAATGAAGGTTGCAGGAAGTGGGAAATCGATATTTGCTGCTACGCCAAACTCTTTGGCGAGTTCCATCTTAAGCCATTGAGACATACCTGGGCTCTGAACCAAGATCTGCTCTTTTTCGAAGGGATTGGCTAAAGGGTCACTTTTGATTAAGTGAACGAGAAGGATTTTTAAAGTATCAACTTTATTGGAATGGTAAACAGTAAACAAAGTGCACTCACGCTAATCTTGCCACAATATAAAGCCAGATTAGCATAAGTGCCGTATTTGGATTAGGAATATAAGCTTATGAAATACTGAAAACTTAAGGTCCGTTTATCTTTTGAACTAATGCGGATTACAATTTACCGCTTACCGAACTTAGAACACGATGTGGTTTGTAGTTCATGTAGTAACGAACAGCGACATAACCTACCACCAACGTCGCAACAATCAGCTCTAAATAAGCTAGGTTAAACACTTGGTTAATGTAATGCGCTTCAATGCCTTGTGCTTGCATCCACGCAGCCAATTTAAACAAGGCTGTTGCACCAATCACAATTGGGAAGGTAAACGCTGCATAGCCAGGGCTGAATGGCAGACGAAGTAGTTTGAAAAACGCCATGTAGATAATGAACGTCATCAACACTGCAATACCAAATAACAAACCAATGATCACTGGTGAAGGATCTGCTGAAACCGTTAGGTATCCTGCTAGAGATAGACTTGCAGGTGCAGCCATAATCGCAATGGTAGGTTTCGCTGCGTCAGGCACTTCATGAGAGAAGATCAAACGGTAGATCATCACAGGTAACATTACCGCATAAATCAACAGACCAAAGACCAAAACAGCGTTTGCCACAGGCTCTAGAGTCGGGTTACCAGAGAAGGAAACATCCGCAACAATAATACCGATTGGTGGCACAAACCAGCTTGGCACCATGTGGTGGATCTCAAACTGTTTTGCTCTGTGGTATAGGAAGCTCACCAAGAACACCACGTGCAATGCCACAGATGCCAACCAAACACTTTCGCTGAGGAAGGTCGAAATTGGTGCCAAAGAAGCAGAAACAACCATACAACCCATCGCAAACGTTGGTACAACACTTCCCACGACTGGGTGAGCAAGATCTGCACGCAATAAATGTCCGTGAATCAAAAACTTCACAGCCAAAACAAGAAGCAAACATCCAGCAATCGCTGCGCTTACCCATTGAACCAAACCCGGTGTATGTAAGATATCTTGTGATACTAATACACCATCCCAGCACCAGCCTAAGCTTGCGATTGCTAGTGCTAACCCTGCCATGGGTGTTGGAGCTCCTGTTAATCTATATTTAATACGTTGAATCATGTCAGCCTCTCTTAAACTTAATTCACAAAACTTGTGAACTCATCAGCTTGTTGAAGCCATAATACGCTTGCACTTCGTTAAACAATATCCAATTATATATAACAAGTGTTCAAAAATAATGAACAAAACCCATTTTCACCAGCAGAGTTAAACTAGGAATCTGATGGCTAATATTTCAATAAAACAGCTCAAAGTGTTCGTCACTATCACTCAGCACTCGACATTGACTGCTGCCTCTGAGGCTCTGTTTCTGTCTAAGGCCGCTGTCAGCATGGCACTAGGCGAAATGGAGAAACAACTCGGCCACTCTCTATTTGACCGGGTCAACAACCGATTAATTCTCAACCAGGAGGGACATAAGTTACTTCCATTGGCGGATGAGATATTACACCGTGCTGCTGGTATTGATGTCTTGTTCCGTGATGATCAACCTTTAAGTGGCAATCTAAAGGTCGGCGCGAGTGACACGATTGGTAATCAGGTCGCACCGTTTATTTTGTCAGGCTTTCGCGAACGAACTCAACATCAGGATCAAAGCTTGTTCATTTCAAACAGTGCACTGATCTGTCAAAAGTTGGTGGATTATGAACTTGATATCGCGCTAATTGAAGGAAAAACATTACACCCTGAACTCATCTCGAGTCAGTTTAGCAGCGATGAAATGTGTATTATTGTTAGTAATCAACATCCTCTCGTTTCAAAAGAAAAAGTAACTTTAAGCGATTTAGAAGACAGCCATTGGATTTTACGTGAATCAGGTTCAGGGACTCGTGAGTTTTTCCTACGAGCCGTCGCACCGCGTATCGAACATTGGTATGAATCCTTTGAACTCAACACCACAGAGGCGATCATCAATTCAGTTTCCGCCAATCTTGGATTCGCGTGTTTATCACGATTGGCAGCACAACGAGCGATTGATTCAGGCCGAGTAAAAGCGCTTGATGTGCCACTCGACATGAAACGACGTTTCTGGATGCTAGTACACAAAGACAAATACCAGAGCCCGCTGCTGAAATCTTTCATGAGTTATTGTGAAGACTGGGCTACACATCAAGATTGAGGCCGCATAGTTAGGGCTCCAACTGGACATTTAGCATCAGAAACTGTATAAAAAGCCAGTAAAATTTATCAAACTTAGAGGATTAACCATGGCTGTTATCGTCAAGTACGTGGTGGAACGCAACGGAGAAGAGAAAATGACTTTTACCTCTAAAGCCGAAGCCGACGCATACGACAAAATGCTGGATATGGCTGATGAGCTTTTTGAACTTTTAGGCAAAAGCGATTTAGTTGAAGATGAAGGCAAGCAAGAAGAACTTGCAATGTACCTAGCGAAGAACAAAGAAGAAGTTCTTTACGCATTAGGTGCTAAGCGTAAACCAGCTCCGAAAAAAGCCAAGAAGCTTGAAGCTGTTGAAGACGCAGAAGAAGATGCAGCGTAACTAGCTGATCGCTTTCTAAAAAACGTCAATGACGCCTCTAATCAGAGTTCGTTATTGGCGTTTTTTTATACTTATCGAAATATAATGAAGCTTGTTTATAGTCGAAATTGCTCTAAACATTCGCTTGCATGAAAGTGTGATAAAGATCTAATCTATAGCCATCAGGTGATGGGGTTCCACCTAAGCTTTTGCTTCAACCGCCCGTTCTTTCCGAACAGTGCTAATGACTCCTACAGAATCGAAAACAGGTAATACTGTTGGATGTATCGCTATTCCTCCATTTTGAAATGGACTTAGTCTATTAAGACCAAGCTCCATGACGCCTTTGGATTATCGATACTCAAGATCTGTAGTGAATTAGCCGCACCTCTTCCAACACGTCCTGTTTTCTCAACGCCCTAGGTCTTCAATGACTCTAATAGTGAGAAAACATTATGCACTACTCTTCAGAAATTCAATCAATGTGCCCTATTCAAAGGGGTGATCTACACACTTCAGCACCAATTCCAGTTGAAGGCGCTATGGTTAGTCCAAAAGATGTCATCGCTATTTCTGGCTTAAGCCATGGCGTCGGCACTTGTGCACCACAACAAGGTGCAGCAAAACTAACGCTGAACGTAAAAAACGGCATCATCGAAGAAGCACTCATCGAAACGATTGGTTGTTCAGGCATGACTCAATCCGCCGCGATGGCAGCAGAAATCCTCACCGGAAGAACCATTCTTGAAGCCCTAAATACTGACTTAGTGTGTGACGCTATTAACGTAGCCATGCGTGAAATCTTCCTGCAGTTTGTTTACGGTCGAACTCAATCAGCTTTCTCTGAAGGCGGTCTAGAAATTGGCGCTGCATTAGAAGACTTAGGTCAAACACAGCGCAGCCAAGTGGGTACCAGTTACTCAACCGCAGCAAAAGGCGTACGTTACCTAGAGCTTGCAGAAGGTTACGTGACCAAGCTAGCGCTTGATGATCACAGCGAAGTGATTGGCTACGAGTATCTCAACCTCGGCAAAATGATGAAGGCGATTAACCAAGGCGTGCCAGCGAATGAAGCGGCCGACCTTGCGACAGGGACCTATGGCCGCTTCGATGAAGCCGTGACCACTATTAACCCACGCCAACAGTAATTTTGCCAATTTAGAGGAAAGATATGATGAACACTCAATTTAATGAATCAGTAACTCGCGTATTGGCAGAAATGAACTTCGACTCTTTAGAGCAAGCGAACCAATACTGTCTATCACACAATGTCGACCCAAAAGCGTTAGTGATGGATACCCAACCTATTGCTTTTGAAAGCGCTGCCGATGCTTATATCCTTGGCTCAGCACTGGCGCTATTTCGCAAAGCCACCAGCGCAGAACAAGCAGCAAATATCATTGGTGAAGGCCTTCAAGCATTCACCAAACCTGGCAGTGTTGCTGAGCAACGCCAAGTGGGGATCGGCCACGGTGCGCTAGCTGCGCGTCTTCTCAATGAAGAGAGTCACTGCTTCGCCTTCCTTGCGGGTCACGAGTCTTTTGCTGCAGCAGAAGGTGCGATTAAAATCGCACTCAACGTCAACAAATCACGTCAAAACCCATTGAAAGTAATCCTAAATGGTCTAGGTAAAGATGCGGCTTACTTAATTTCTCGCATCAATGGTTTTACCTATGTTCGTACTCAATACGATTACCAAACCGGTGAACTTGTTGAAACAGAACGTCGCCGCTTCTCACAAGGCCCTCGCGGAGAGATCTTGTGTTACGGCGCTGATGATGTACGTGAAGGCGTAGCGATTATGCACAGAGAAGAAGTGGATGTCAGTATTACGGGTAACTCAACTAACCCAACGCGCTTCCAACACCCTGTTGCAGGTATCTATAAAGCAGAGCGTACTCGCCAAGGTCTGCCTTACTTCTCAGTTGCTTCAGGCGGCGGTACAGGTAGAACATTGCACCCAGATAACGTGGCAGCAGGCCCAGCATCTTACGGCATGACAGACACCATGGGCAGAATGCACGCTGACGCCCAATTCGCAGGTAGCTCTTCTGTTCCTGCTCACGTGGCGATGATGGGCTTCATCGGCATGGGCAACAACCCAATGGTCGGTGCAACGGTTGCATTGGCTGTGGCAGTAAGCGAATCTCAACACGCATAACGACAAAGTGAGCCCCACAATCTGCCTGTTATGTGGAGTCTGTTAGTTGAGAGTCAAGCAATAACGAACGACTAAAACTCTACACCTATCACTAAAACCAAACAGCCAGCCTTATGCTGGCTGTTTTTTATTCACACTTGCTCTACTATCTATTTCTAATAATTATTTGTATCTAAGATTAAATACATTCTACTGTCGTATTTAACTGCATACTTTCAAAGGAATAATATGAAAGAGCTCATCATTCATACCATTACCGTGTTCATGGGCTTTTTTGCCATCATGAACCCTATCGCCAACACACCGATCTTTCTTGGATTAACAGGTGATAATGATAGGGAAACGGTCAAGTCTATCGCTTTCCGCTCGGTGTTCATCGCCTTCATCATCGTCAGCACCTTTGCTGTGTCGGGGAAGCTCATCTTCGACCTCTTTGGTATCACGCTTTACGCACTTCGCATCACTGGCGGGATCCTCGTGTTCTTGATTGGCTTTCATATGCTGCAAGGTGACTCAACGCACTCTAAAGCGAAAGAGAAGGTCAACTCAGACGCCCAACAAGATGCGGCGCTCAGTATCGCAGTCTCGCCACTGGCAATGCCAATATTAGCCGGACCGGGCACCATTGCCACCGCGATGAACTTTGCCAGCACCGAAGGCATCTACGAAACCATCATCACCATCGTCGCGTTTGGTCTATTGTGTGCCTTAACCTACGTATTGTTTGTATTCGGCGAGCGCTTCGTTAAAGCCGTTGGACCAAGTGCATTGAATGTAATTACCCGAATGATGGGTTTGATACTTGCTGTCATCGGCATGCAGATGTTGATTGAAGGTATTGAACAAGCTCATAAGGCGCTGTTTGTTTAGATAAGGCTATTTAACCGAGAGAATTGATTGAACGAGCCAATTTGTGTTGATCTACACCATTTTCTCATTGCAGAAAAACATCTCCAGAAAGACAAGCAATATCATTTTACAGACTTTATCCCAATGCGCCCTTTCATAACGAGGGCGCTCTCTTTATGATGAACGCAATTAAATTAACTTTGCTAACGGCAGCGCTTGTTATTCGAGCCGTTGTTTTAGAATAGCAAAATCAAGACTCAACACATGGAGATTCAACATGGCTTACTTTTCACTAGCCTTCGGTACGGCAACCAAAAACCGCGACAATAAAATCATTGAAGCGTTCTTCCCTAACCCACTTCTAAACCCAAGCGATGCTCTTGTAGCGGCTGTGGCAGAAGTATCAGGTTACTCTGAAGGCAACCAAGCTATCGAAATCTCTGCTGCACAAAGCGCAGAACTGGCGAAGGCATTCGCAGCAAACGATGATGCAGCTAACGCATCTTTCGCAGAAAAAGCGGCAGCGTCTGAACAGCCACTTGTTCTTGTTGTTCTTGCTACTGACGAGAAGCCAGCATCAGTTGCTGAAGGCTTCCTAAAGCTACAACTTATCTCTAACCGCCTAGTACAACCACACGGTACGGTACTGGACGGCATCTTCGGTCTACTACACAACATCGCATGGACAAACGAAGGCCCAATCGACCTTCCTGAGCTGGCTGAGCGTCAAATCGAAGCTCGCCTTGCGGGTCGCGCTCTGTCTGTAGATTGCGTAGACAAGTTCCCTAAAATGGTGGATTACGTGGTACCAACAGGTATTCGTATTGCTGACACTTCTCGTGTTCGTCTTGGCGCACATGTGGGCGAAGGCACAACAGTAATGCACGAAGGTTTCATCAACTTCAATGCTGGTACAACTGGCGTGAGCATGGTTGAAGGTCGTATCTCTGCGGGTGTTGTTGTAGGTAACGGTTCAGACATCGGCGGCGGCGCTTCTATCATGGGTACTCTGTCTGGTGGCGGTACTATGGTTATCTCTATCGGCGAAAACTGCCTACTAGGCGCAAACGCTGGTCTTGGCTTCCCTATGGGCGACCGTTGTACGGTTGAGTCTGGTCTTTACGTGACTGCGGGAACTAAGGTTCGCATGCTAGATAAAGAAGGCAACGAAGTAGAAATCATTAAAGCTCGCGACCTAGCTGGCGTTTCTGACCTTCTGTTCCGTCGTAACTCAATCACTGGCCAAATTGAATGTCTTGCGAACAAGTCTGCTGTTGAGCTAAACAGCGAGCTACACAGCAACAACTAATCTAAGCGCTAGATGCTAGATGCTAGATGCTAGAAATTACGAAGCCGTTGGGGTTAAATCCAACGGCTTTTCTTTTATATAGGCAGAACAGAGTGGGTTATGCTTTCTCTGCGGCTAGCTGCTCAAGAGCTTGAATAGAAGTCTCTGAAACTAGTGTGCCATCCATGTAATAGCTGACCTTGTCACCATCACGAACGCCTGTCAGTACTGCTTTTTGACCATCGTTGTAAGTAATGTCCATACGAATGGTGTTCTCGTCGATTTGCTGCATCTCACCCCATTCAATCTGACGATTGTTGAAGCCAAGTGGCGCATCTTTCAGTGAATCATCAAGGCTGTCGTTCACATCAATCATGGTATCGACTTTACTATCGAAGATGTGAGGTGCGCCAGTCAATGGGTTTTTACCCGCCCAGAATTCGATCGAGTTAAATACGATGTAATCGGCTGCGGTTGTTAGTGCATAAACCGGAGCAAGCAAGAAGTTGACCCCTGCACGAGCGTAACGGTTATCTACAACCTCAACGTTGAACTTCATTAATTTACCAGTAACGGCGTTACTACCGACACACCCAGCTAACGACATGACAATCGCTGCCACTGCAACTGCTTTTGTGATTGTTGTTTTCATAGTTCCCTCTTATGCCACGATGATTGATTCAGTTTTTGCATAGCCAAACCTGCACACATACAGAAATTCATGACCTAACAAATTGATTCCATAACATTTAGCGTAGTGGAGATTTTTAGAACAGCAAACTGCAAACGTTAATTTTTTCGCTCTGGTTCCTAAATTTTGAAAATAAAAAAGCGCAGACCTTTCGATCTGCGCTTTTTTATTTTTGCATAACCTAGCCTAGATTAATGCGGCTAGTAAGAAAGTGATTAACCCACATTCTTACGTGCGTTTTGGAACATACGCATCCAAGCGCCATTCTCGCCCCAACCTTCCGGAGACCAAGAGTTTGCAACCGTACGGAATACACGCTCTGGGTGCGGCATCATGATAGTCACACGGCCATCTGTCGTCGTTAAACCAGTGATAGCGTTTGGCGAACCGTTCGGGTTGTTCGGGTATTGCTGCGTTTGGTTACCGTTGTTATCAACGTAACGTAGTGCAACCGTACCTGAGTTTTCAATCGCGTTTAGATGGTCGTTGTCACGTACTTCTACGCGGCCTTCACCGTGAGAAACTGCGATTGGCATACGAGAACCTTCCATGCCGTTGAAGAATACAGAATCTGACTTCTGAACCTCAACTAGGCTGAAACGCGCTTCAAAACGCTCTGATTCGTTGCGAACGAAACGTGGCCAGTACTCTGCACCAGGGATAAGTTCACGTAGGTTAGACAACATCTGACAACCGTTACACACACCTAGAGAGAAGGTATCTTCACGCTTGAAGAAGTTTTCAAACTGGTCACGAGTAGAGTCGTTAAACAGAACTGACTTAGCCCAACCTTCACCAGCGCCTAGTACGTCACCGTAAGAGAAGCCACCACAAGCCACAAGGCCGTTGTACTCTTCTAGAACCGCTTGACCCGTTAGGATGTCGCTCATGTGAATGTCAGTTGCTTCGAAGCCTGCACGGTCAAATGCTGCTGCCATTTCAACGTGAGAGTTAACACCCTGCTCACGCAGAATCGCCATCTTAGGCTTAGCACCTGTATTGATGAATGGCGCTGCAATATCTTCGTTTACATCAAAGCTTAGTTTTACGTTTAGACCTGGGTCTGAGTTGTCTTTCTTCGCTTCGTGTTCTTGGTCAGCACACACTGGGTTATCACGCAGACCTTGCATCTTGTGCGTGGTTTCAGCCCAGATAGTACGTAGTTCAGTACGGTTACGTTCAATTACTACAGACTCACCAGACTTAATCACTAGCTCATCAGACACTTCAACAGAACCAATGACATGTGAACACGTTTCTAGGCCGTTTGCTGCAAGAGTAGCAAGTACTGCGTCTAGGTCATCGTTGCGAACTTGGATTACAGCACCTAGCTCTTCGTTGAATAGTGCCGCAAGCGTATCTTCGCCTAACGCCGCAATATCAGCGTTAACACCACAGTGACCTGCGAACGCCATTTCAGCTAGCGTTACGAATAGACCACCATCGCCTTTATCGTGGTAAGCGACAACTTGGTCGTTAGCAACCAGAGCTTGAACGCCTTCGTAGAAACCTTTTAGCTGTGCTGCGTTGTCTACGTCTGCTGGTTTATCACCAAGCTGCTTGTATACCTGTGCAAGTGCTGTCGCACCCATACGGTTTTTGCCGTTACCTAGGTCGATAAGAACTAGGCTTGTATTACCTTTGTCAGTGCGCAGTTGAGGAGTGATTGTCTTACGAACATCTTCAACACGTGCGAACGCAGTGATAACAAGAGATAGCGGAGATGTGACTTCTTTCTGCTCGCCGTTCTCTTCCCACTTAGTCTTCATCGACATTGAGTCTTTACCCACTGGGATAGTTAGACCCAGAGCTGGACATAGTTCTTCACCAACCGCTTTAACCGCTTCGTAAAGACCTGCATCTTCACCTGGGTGACCTGCTGGAGACATCCAGTTAGCCGACAGTTTAATGTGTTTGATATCGCCGATGTTGGTCGCTGCGATGTTAGTAATTGCTTCACCAACCGCTAGACGAGCCGATGCGCCGAAGTCTAGAAGTGCCACTGGCGTACGCTCACCAAGAGACATAGCCTCACCGTGGTAAGAGTCGTAGCTTGCCGCTGTTACTGCGCAGTTAGCAACAGGAACCTGCCATGGACCAACCATTTGGTCACGAGCTACAAGGCCTGTTACCGAGCGGTCACCGATGGTGATAAGGAATGTTTTCTCAGCGACTGTTGGCAAGCGAAGAACACGGTCAACCGCTTCGTTCATCTCGATACCAGAACGGTCAATCGCAGGGTTGTTTGCTTTTAGCGTTTTCGCGTCACGGTGCATCTTAGGTGTCTTACCTAATAGGATGTCCATTGGCATGTCGATTGGCGTGTTGTCGAAGTGTGAATCTTCTAGTTTAAGTTCACGCTCTTCCGTTGCTTTACCAACCACTGCGTATGGTGCACGCTCACGCTTACAAATCGCGTCGAATGTTGCCATATCTTTATCAGCAACTGCCATTACGTAACGCTCTTGAGATTCGTTACACCAGATCTCAAGTGGGCTCATGCCCGGCTCATCGTTTGGTACGTCACGTAGGTTGAAGATACCGCCACGCTCGCCATCGTCTACTAGCTCAGGAAGTGCGTTCGAGATACCGCCCGCGCCCACATCGTGGATGAATGCGATTGGGTTTGCATCACCTAGCTGCCAACAACGGTCGATAACTTCCTGACAACGACGCTCCATTTCTGGGTTTTCACGTTGTACAGAAGCGAAATCAAGATCTTCAGAAGAAGAACCAGAATCCATTGAAGATGCCGCACCGCCGCCAAGGCCGATGTTCATCGCAGGACCACCAAGAACGATTAGGCTTGCACCTACTGGGATCTCTTTCTTCTGAACGTGCTCGTCACGGATGTTACCAAGACCACCAGCCAGCATGATTGGCTTGTGGTAACCACGTACTTCTTCACCTGCGTGAGAGTTTACTTTCTCTTCGTAAGTACGGAAGTAACCTAGTAGGTTTGGACGACCAAATTCGTTGTTGAATGCTGCGCCACCAAGAGGACCTTCAAGCATGATATCCAGAGCAGTTACGATACGGCTCGGCTTACCAAAGTCTGTTTCCCAAGGTTGCACGAAGTTCGGAATCTTCAGGTTAGATACAGAGAAAGCAACCAGACCCGCTTTTGGTTTACCACCAATACCAGTTGCGCCTTCATCACGGATTTCGCCGCCTGAACCTGTCGATGCGCCCGGCCACGGAGAGATTGCCGTTGGGTGGTTGTGCGTTTCAACTTTCATCAAGATGTGTGTTTTTTCTTGGTGGTAGCTGTACTGGCGAGTTTCTGGATCTGGGAAGAAACGACCGACTTCAGAACCAGTCATTACCGCTGCGTTATCTTTATAAGCAGACAGAACGTGTTCTGGTGTCGTTTCAAAAGTGTTCTTAATCATCTTGAACAATGATTTTTCTTGCTTAACGCCGTCGATAGTCCAATCAGCGTTAAAGATCTTGTGACGACAGTGCTCTGAGTTCGCTTGTGCAAACATCATTAGCTCGATGTCAGTCGGGTTACGACCTAGCTTCTCAGTGAAGCTTTCAAGAAGGTAATCAATCTCATCTTCTGCAAGTGCAAGACCTAGGGTAACGTTTGCTTTTTCAAGCGCTTTACGTCCGCCAGTTAATAGGTCAACTTCCGCATAAGGAGCTGGCTCAGCAACGGTAAATAGTGCCGCCGCTGATTCGAAGTCAGTGAAAACCACTTCCATCATACGGTCGTGCAGGATTGCTTTCAGCTCAACAAGTTGAAGCTCAGAAAGTTCAGCAGAGGTTTCAATGTAGAAAGCAGTACCGCGCTCTAGACGTGACACTTTAGCCAGTCCGCAGTTGTGTGCGATATCTGTTGATTTTGAAGACCAAGGCGAGATAGTGCCCGGGCGTGGCGTTGCAAGCAGCAGTAAACCTTCAGGTTCATGCTCTTCAATCGTTGGACCGTAAGTCAGTAGCTTTTCTAGCTTCTCAACTTCAGACTCATCTAGGTCTGCCGTTAGATCAGCAAAGTGGGCAAACTCAGCGTAAATACCTGTTACAGGTAAGCTTAATTCACGACAAAGCTCTAAAAGCTTGTTAACACGAAACTCAGATAGAGCTGGGGAGCCACGCAAAATTCTCATGTGCTTACGTCTCTTATGCAGTTGATTAAGGTAGTATTGGAATAAATTCAGTGGGTTATAGGAACAACCTAACTGTTTTCTTCGAAGCTATTCCCGAAGGTTGCCAAACCTATGCCGATTCCACCTCTTCAATGCGAGCGCATTATAAAGCATTTCTTTTTGTGACGTAACACCAAAAGCAACCGTTTGCGTAATTTTTTTTATCTTTCTGCGTAAATGGTACTTTTGCTGCATTTATCACCACTTTTACAACTGTTTAATTAAACCTGCTTTGCCAGCCTTGCGGGGTTTGGTATAAAGGGGCTTCCACTTTTCGAGATTTCATTTTGATGCCTAAATTTACGCTCATCTTTTCGTCTAAGTTCCTTCTGCTCGCCATCGCCCTATTTGGGTTGGCTGGATGTCAGATTGAATCTGAACCTAAAAGTGTCCTTGAGCAGATACGAGATCGTGGCGTTCTTCGTGTCGGCACCCTAAATAACCAACTCTCTTATTACATCGGTCCTGATGGCCCTGCTGGCTTGGATTACGAATTAGCTCGTGAATTTGCGCAGGAGCTTGGTGTAAAGCTTGAGGTTAAACCCGCTTACCGTTTGTCTGGCTTGTTCCCTGCACTGCAGAAAGGCGAGATCGATCTTATCGCGACCGGCTTAACGCAAAACAACAAACTGACACGCGCTTATCGCGCCGCGCCTGCTTATTACTATGTAAGCCAACAGGTCGTATACAAAAAAGGCCAGTGGCGACCAAGGAACCTTGAGCAACTGATCAATTTTGAGAATGAGCGTCAGGCTGACTTTGTTAAAGCGCAAACTGAATCAGAAGAGGCGGCGTCTACTGACACATTAACGCCATCTTTGGTTGTAGTGAAAGACTCACACTTTGAGCCAACACTAAAACAGCTGCAGAAAACACACGATGACTTTATCTATGATGCGGTCGGTAATGCTGATATCAACGACCTGTTAAAAGAAGTTTCGACTGGCGAGCGCTTATTCACTGTGGCTGACTCGATTGAGCTGTCACTAGCACAACGTTTATACCCAGACGTAGCTTTGGCTTTTGAACTGACAGAAGACCAACCTATCTCTTGGTATTTGCAGAAGTCTGAAGATGAAAGCCTGTATGCTCTGTTGATTGAGTTCTTCGGTAACCTAAAACAGTCTGGTGAGCTGGCTTCACTAGAAGAGAAATACATCGGCCACATCGGTACTTTTGACTACGTTGATACACGCGCCTTTATCCGCGCATTAGACAGCAAGCTGCCAAAATGGTCGCCGCTATTTCAAAAGTACTCTCAAGAATTTGATTGGCGTTTGATTGCCGCTTTGGCCTACCAAGAATCACACTGGAACCCTGTTGCGCGCTCACCAACGGGTGTTCGTGGCATGATGATGTTGACACTACCCACCGCGAAGAGTGTTGGGGTAACCAACCGTCTCGACCCGAAGCAGTCGGTACAAGGCGGAGTTGAGTACCTGCGACGTATCGTTAACCGAGTGCCAGATTCAATCACTCAGCACGAGAAGATTTGGTTTGCCTTAGCCTCATACAATGTAGGTTACGGACACATGATGGATGCTCGACGCTTAACCAAAGCACAAGGTGGTGATCCTGACGCTTGGGGTGATGTAAAAGACCGATTGCCTCTATTGAGACAGAAGAAATACTACAGCCAAACTCGATATGGGTATGCACGTGGTGATGAAGCGAGAAACTACGTTGAAAACATTCGCCGTTATTACCAAAGCATTATTGGCCATGTAAATAAGCGCAATAAAGAACAAGAAGCGACCCTTGAAGGTTTGGTGGTGATCCCACCTTTAGAAACCTCAGGTGCTGAATCGAGTATCAGCGCAGCTCAGTCGACAGTAAGCAGTTCTGAGCCTTCGCAATAAAAACCAAAAGAGCAATGCCATCTAGCATTGCTCTTTTTTATTGTCTTTTTTTCGACTCTTCTTTCGTCGCTACGTGATAAGGAGAAGAGACAGGGAAAATAATGATGAGAGCTCGAGTGTCATATTACAGTAACAATCGAGCCTTATAACGGCACACCACAATCAAGATTATGCTCTGTTGCACTTCGATCCTGGCTTTAGACTAGAACTGCTCTTCTATTTAAGCCAAGCGTGCGACAGGCCAAACAAACGAATAACACTATAATTAAATCGTTAGTCCAAACTAAAAAGTCAGACGACAAATAGGAAATCATTGAAATGATGAAGAAACTGAAATCGAAACGCCTTGATAAGACCGTTGCTGCAAACCGTCGTAAGCGTATGCTTTCAAATAATAAGAAGAAGATCATTTGGCGCAATCGCGCTTTCATGCAGATGATTGCTGAGTAAATGTAGTTACTCAGTCAGTTTGCTTGGCACTCTTGCGATTGAGAGTGCCGAAAGCACGCTGCTATTTCTTGTTGCTAGCCTTCATCTCTGCTTCTAAACGCTGCTCTTCCAACAGACGTTCTTGCTTTCGCTTCTCTTTTATCTCTTTTCTACGACGCTTGAAAAACGCCTGTAATTGTTCACGGCACTCTTCCTCTAACAAACCATGTTCAACGTCGGCATAGTGGTATGAGGCCTGGCTTTCAAACAAATTCAACACTGTACCTGCAGCACCCGCTTTTAAGTCTGGGGCGCCAAACACAATGCGCTTTACTCGGCTGTGTAGCAAGGCACCTGCGCACATTGGGCAAGGCTCTAGCGTGACGTATAAAGTGGTATCGAGTAGCCGATAGTTTTCTAAGGTTTGACCAGCTTTACGCAAGGTTTCAATTTCTGCGTGTGCCGTTGCATCGTGGCTGCCAATCGAGCGGTTCCACCCTTCAGAGATAATCTCCCCATCTTTCACTAATACAGCCCCCACAGGAACCTCTCCCTCACTCTCAGCTTGCTTAGCCACCTCGATGGCGCGTCGCATGAAGATTTCATCTTGAGGGGTGAATTGATGGTCTGACAAAGGGAACTCCAAAAAACAAAGGATAAAAACGAAAATAGGTATGCGGTGAAGCATACCTAATCTTCGTGATAATGAACAATAAAGAGGTTAAGACAACAAGAGACAATGAACCATTGCCGCTTGCTGCTTGGTCGAACTGTTAGCTATTAGCGTCTTCTGTGTCATCGACTATTGGCGTCGCTTTGATGCTCACAATACGATTGTTCTCAACAGAGATAATTTCAAACTGCCACTGCTGGTATTGAACAACTTCGCCTGCATCCGGTAAACGCCCGATTAACCAAGTCACAAGGCCATTCAACGTTTGGAAGCTCTCGCTTTCGCCCTCAAAATCCGACAGCTCTAAACGGTTCTTCAGTTCACTGATAGGAATCAATCCATCCACCAGCAAGCCGTCTTCCACTTGCTCGGTCCAAAGATCGTTCGGGTTATTCGATAGCTCGCCAGCAATCGCCTCGAGGATATCGTAATGAGTCACAAGACCTTGAACATCGCCATACTCGTCGACAATGAATGCCATCTCGGTACCCGACTCTTTAAAGTAGCCAAGTAAACGCAGAGCTTTCATCGATTCTGGAACATAGATCGGCGAGCGAGACAGCCCCATGATCACTTGAATGCTTAGATTGCCCGCCTGATTCAGCAAGGCTTTGGCTGACACTGTACCCACCACTTTATTGAGGTGGTCTTGGCACAATGGAAATACACTGTGTTTTGATGAGCGCAGTTTCTTTAAGATCTGCTCAACGGGTTGGTCGACATCCAGAAAGTCGATGTCTCGACGCGGAGTCATCAATGAGCTCACAAGGCGATCATCAAGCTGCAAGATATTACGAATCATCTCTTGTTCGCCGCGTTCAATCACACCCGATTCAGAGCCCTCTTTTACAAGTGCATGGATATCATCTTCAGTAACGCTATCTTCTTCACCGCCTCGGCCCATCAACTTAAGAATACCTTCCGTTGAAGCCGACAACGCAAACACAAACGGCGTCGCGATTTTAGATAACCAGAAGATTGGCAGCGCGACTAACACAGCAATGTTTTCAGCTTGAGACTGAGCAAAACGCTTTGGTACCAACTCACCGACAACGATAGCGAAATAAGTAATACCTACCACCACAACCGCAGTAGACAAGATGTTCGCTTGTGTTGGGTCTAATCCCCACAGTTCAAGTTGAACGGCCAGTGGAGCCGATAGCGTCGCCTCACCCACAATACCGCTGAGTAGGCCGATTACCGTGATACCGATTTGGATTGTTGAGAGGAAGCGGGTTGGGTTTTCTTTGAGCTCTAGAGCAACCTGAGCTGAGCGGTGTTTTTCGGCTAAGCGTTTCAGCCGACTATTTTTTGCTGCTACCAATGCAATCTCTGACATGGCAAACAGACCATTTAAAACAATTAACCCTACTAAAAGCAGAATCTTCATGTGGCTTGGATTTCCTAAATTTACCGGCCAACAATTAGCCGTAATCCGGAGTATAAGCTGAGTGCGTTTGTTTTGGATATAAAAATTTTTGGATATAAAAAAGTCTTGGATATAGAAAAAATAGCGAAAAAAAAGCCCGCACATTTCGGTGCGGGCTTAGCAATGGATAAAGCTTAGTTTTGCTTAGTTCAATCTTACATTGTGTAAGTGTAAGGCGCTTGGATACCTAGTGGGATACCAAGAGCCCAGTAAGCTAGCAAGAAGATAGACCAACCGATTAGCATAGCAATCGAGAATGGCATCATTAGAGAAGCTAGAGTACCGATACCTGTCGACTTAACGTAGCGCTGACAGTAAACAACAACCAGTGGGAAGAACACCATTAGTGGAGAGATGATGTTAGACACTGAGTCACCTACACGGTAAGCCGCTTGAGATAGCTCAGGAGAGATACCCACAACCATTAGCATTGGAACTAGGATTGGACCGATAAGAGCCCACTTAGCTGAAGCCGAACCTACAAGCAGGTTAACTGAAGCCGTTAGTAGAATCATACCAACAACCGTTGCTTCACCAGGAAGGTCCATCGCTTTCAGGCCTTCAGCACCGTAAAGTGCCAGCATAGTACCGATGTTTGATTGACCGAATGCAGATAGGAACTGTGCACAGAAGAACGACATTACAATGTATGCGCCCATCGTAGCCATTGTCTCTGACATTGCTTTGATTACGTCATTGCTGTTCTTGAAAGTACCCGCTACACGGCCGTAGACGATACCTGGAATGATGAACAGGATGAAGATCAGAGGAACGATAGACTTCATAACTGGTGCAGAGAACGCTGTTAGCTCACCTTCAGGCGAACGAAGCGCTGAGTTCTCAGGAACTAGAGCCGCGATAAGCAGACCAATACCCGCAACCATTGCCCAACCAGCAAACTTGAATGCTTTAGATTCGATTGCAGTGAACGTACCTAGATCAGGTGCTGCTTCTGCATCTTCATCAACTGGCGTATTAGCAAGACGAGGCTCGATAATTTTCTCAGTTACGTACCAACCGATAGCAACAATAAGAACTGAAGATAGGCCAGTAAAGAAGATGTTCGCTAGAGGGTTAATCACGTATTCAGGGTCAAGAACGTTTGCCGCTGTTTGAGTGAAACCAGCCAGTAGCGGGTCAATACCTGAAGGGATGAAGTTCGCAGAGAAACCACCTGATACACCAGCAAACGCTGCTGCAATACCCGCTAGAGGGTGACGACCCGCCGCGTGGAAGATGATACCGCCAAGAGGGATGACTAGAACGTAACCTGCATCTGCTGCTGTGTGAGACACGATAGCAACAAGAATTAGCATTGGCGTTAGTAGCTTAGCTGGCGTGAAGTTAAGCATCTTCTTAAGGCCAGTCGTAATGAAGCCTGAAGAGTCTGCAACGCCAACACCTAGCATAGCAACAAGTACGATGCCTAGAGGTGCGAAGCCTGTGAACGTGGTAACCATATTCGCTAGGAAGCTAGCAAGCGCTTCACCAGTTAGTAGGTTGTTTACTTCAAGAGCAGCACCCGTTTGAGGGTTGATTAAGTCGAATGAAAGATTCGATAAAAGTGCAGATGCTACCCATACAATAACTAGAGCCCAGAAGAACAGGATTGCTGGATCTGGAATTTTGTTGCCGGCGCGTTCAATGAAGTTTAGAAAGCGGTCCATACCACTGATCTTGTCAGTCGATGGTGCTTTTTTTACGGCTTGGTTACTCATGGTAACTCCATATGTGATGTTGTTTTGTTTAGGCCTAATATAAGTTTTGACCACGGCCTATTGGTACAGCACATATTCTATTAAAGTCGTTGTTAAAAAGCACAAGATTCCACCTGATTTTCCATAAATGGAGACATATTTTGCAAAAATACCATACAACCACAACAATATAAAAACACAAAAAACACCATTCCATATACAGAGTTTTAACTAGCACGTAAACAATGTCCGAGGAGTGAAAATTATCAGTAAAAGGAGTGGCATGAGCCTTGGCATGCAGTAAACGTTTGCTTGAGGGTCAATCAAACTCACTGTATTTGGAGAGCATAGTTTCGAGGTAAATACGTTGTGCGTGGTTCATACGATCTTGCCATGCAATTGTGACAGTAAT
This sequence comes from Vibrio sp. 10N.261.46.A3, assembly GCF_041472995.1. NCBI lineage: Bacteria > Pseudomonadati > Pseudomonadota > Gammaproteobacteria > Vibrionales > Vibrionaceae > Vibrio > Vibrio sp. 10N.261.46.A3. The sequence goes on from NZ_JBFRRH010000026.1 coordinate 81,903, forward strand.
GCTTTTTAACGCGCTAGACAGAGCACCGTTTGCATCAATCACTTCACAGGTCATGGCATAGGCAGAACCCGACAAACCGGATAAAGGATCTGAACTTGCTATGTTGAGACAATGACTCGCCTGATTTAGTTCCGAAAAAGGAATTAAACCTACCGCCCCACTCACATTAGACGCCCGAGTTCGATAATACTCCATCTGCCTTTCTGCAAAATGCAGCGCCTCTACGCTGTGGAGCGCAAAATCCGATTTTTGCTCAGCGTAGATCTGCAATTTAACCAGCCCTAGTGAGGCAACACCAATCAACAGAAAAGAGATAAGAACCTCTATCAAGCTAAAACCTGAGTTCTTAGAAATCATTCCATGAACCTCGCTTCCACTTCGCTTTCAAAGGAGCACTATGAGGGTTGTATTCACCGGTATAATCCAAATTAATTGAACCCTGAATTGTCGATAACCCACCAACGGAATCAAAGAACATCCCTCCTTTAGGGAAAAAAGAAGCAAATCCAATATAAACCGAATTACTCTGTACTAAATCAGTAATAGGAATTGTATCTGGAACTTTAGCCCATAAACCACTCAGTAGGTCGGTATCAGTATCGGGAGAGTTAGTGTTATCGAATACGGTCATATCATTTAGATGATAAAAAGACCCGTCAAATACGCTCGCGTTACCATTCGCAACGATGCCGTCCTGAATCACTAAAGAGCGAGGCGTAATAACCCCTGGGATAGGTTCAACTACATTAATCGCAGGTGAATAAACGACACAATCACCTATAACCCATACCTTATTCTCCCCACTTGAAAAGGCATCATTAATGGCTTTGCTACACTTATTTCCTTCATATTCACCATCAACCAAATCAATATGCTTAGGGGGGGCAACTGTCCGATCAATAAGGTCTATAACATGATAATCAAGCTTAATTTGGTCAATGTTCTCCGACGTCTTTGGCACTCCAAAGTAATTAGAGAACGTATCGATATCCGGATCGAATTTGAAATCTGATTGAAAAGAGTTTGAAGGCAGCGCCCCAACGGAGTCGATGGTTGCATCATTGCTAATATTGGTGGTTTGTTCGCAAGACTCAAACGTAGGAAAAGGAGGTGACTCTGGAGTAATGGTCTTCAAACGTCCTCCTCCATTTTGCTTATAGATGACACTATCTAAAAATCGAACCGAGACACACTCGTTAATACCATCAACAGCAGTAAGACCAATATCAGGATTAATATCGATATTGTGATCAGAAATAAATTCTAAACTCGAATTTGTTTGCATTACTCCTAATCCCGAAGCGTCTTCAAAACTAATCTCTTTGTTCAGCGATAAAGACTCAGAACTCGACACCAATATATTCGGCGTGAGTGCTTCTGATCCCAACGTAACGACTTTCGACTGCTGACAATAATCCATTAAATCATTGGGAATAGCAGTCAGATCATTTTCAGCGATGTAAGTGAAGCCACACTCCAAGCCACCTTCCGATCGCCAGTGGGCTTTGCGACCTTCGACCTCATTTTGAGCCACTTTGATCTGATGAAAAACACTGCGGTATGAACCTAGCGTCACCACCAGCGCACCAATTAAAAGCACAGATGTAATCAACAAGGTCACCACACCACGCTGGTTTCTCAACATCATCATTGCCAGTTCCTTTGTTTAACGGAAACCGAAACCGACTTAGAAACACCCGCGGTTGGAATTGAGGCCGTAATGCTGATATCGGTAAGCGTGGTTTTAATAGAGTTCTGCTCTAACAGATGAGCATCAACGCTAAATGCGTCCACCTCGATCAGGCTGTCATCAAACAGCGAATAACATCCGGTAACTTCATTAAAAGAAAGAAGATCCTCGCCAACAAGCGTACCTTTTTCACATATTTGTAGCCGAGTACCATTCTTACGGTAAACGATATGTCGATGATCTTTACTTGCGCTCGAGCCCTCTCGGAAGTAAACAAAACCAACCGCAACACCGCCACTGACTTGAATGGTGTCACTCGCGCCAGATAACTTGATTGAGTAACCGTTTGAACCATCGTAACCCGCTCGTTGGATATCCTCTTTCATGACCTGCATAGTGCTTGTTAGATTTTGTAGCAGCAATAATTCAATGCCTTTGTCTTTGGCAATTCTCTGCCCTGTTATAAAGACACTGCCGATAATCGAAATCGCGAACACACCAATCACAGACGCCACCATTAACTCAATTAATGATGTGCCTTGCTGTTTACTAGGCACTACCACAATCGGTCTAACACGCATCATAGCCATACTGCGCACTCGACTCACCGCACACCTTAATTCGCCCAGGGGGGCTGGATAATTTAACCAACAATCTGTCTGTAGACGCTGTGTTTGGAGAAAGATAAATAGTCCCTCTGGATGGCCTTCCTCTTACACTCTCAAAGCTAATTCTTGCGCCTGTGTAGTTATGAGAAAACGAGACATCTCGAAACGGTTCGCCTGACAACATCAATAACGTTTCTCCGGAGAGATCCTCCGTAGGCTTTAACCTTACCGTCCACTCTCCAGTAGATTGCACCTCATTTTTATCCATAGAGAAATGCACCCACAGATCTTGGTTCCTTTTAACCGATTCAGACTTGGCCTGTATGAGAAAACCATTCAACTCTCCGGCGAGTCGCTGCATCTTGACGGTTTGAGTCACCGAGCTAAAACTCGGGGCAGCCGTCGCTATCAGTATCGACAGCACCGATACCGTTACTAACAGCTCTAATAAAGTAAACCCGCGAGTCATTTCCCAAATTCCTATGTAATCTAATGCGTAACCGTATTTAATCTTGCGCCGATGCTACCACCGGAGAAAAATAGACAGAGTTATGAAAGGAAACTACTCGCGATGATTCGAAGAAATACATGCAACAACAACAACTTAAGCATTAAAGGAATGACATTGATCGAATTATTGATCGCTGTCGCCATCGTGGGGATACTCGGCGCTATTGCCTATCCAAGTTATACAAACCATGTAATCAAGGCGCATCGAGTCACGGCGATGGCTGACATGACAAAGATACAATTGGAGATAGAAACACTGTATACGAGAAACTACGCGTCGGCAGCGGAGAGTGTTATTTCTGGAGGGACATGTTTGTTTTGCGATACCGATACTAGCCGGTACACGCTAGCGATCTCTGCGAGTAGCACCACCTATTCGATTCAGGCTGAACCACTTTCACCACAAACAAACGATGAGTGCTTAGATTCAACGACCGATATCTTGGAATTACACCACTCAGGGGTTTCAGAACCAGAAGCGTGTTGGAAGTAGCAAGAGCAACCGCCAAAGGGCTCTAGAATTTATCTGAGAAACCTCGTTCTCTTTCTTCTCGAGATTCTTTCCCCCTGATCTACAGATACAAAAAAGCCTGCTACATGAGCAGGCTTTTCTATTTTTATCAAGAACCTAATTACTTAGTTAGGTCATCGAAGAAGTTTTTAACGCCGCTGAAGAAACCTTCAGACTTAGGCTTGTGCTTGCTTGCCGCTTCGCCACCACATGTCTCTTCAAATTCACGCAGTAGTTCTTTCTGACGAGAGCTTAGCTTAACTGGTGTTTCTACCACTAGCTTAACGATTAGGTCACCCACACCGCCGCCACGAACGCCTTTCACGCCTTTGCCACGCATACGGAACATACGGCCCGTTTGTGTTTCTTCTGGCACTTTAAGGTTTACACGACCATCGAGTGTTGGAACTTCAACTTCACCGCCTAAAGCAGCCATAGAGAAGCTTACGGGAACTTCACAGTAAAGGTTATTACCGTCACGCTCAAAGATGTTGTGCTCTTTTACGTGTACTTGTACGTACAGGTCGCCAGCTGGAGCGCCTTGCTCTCCCGCTTCGCCTTCGCCAGATAGACGAATACGATCGCCAGTATCAACACCAGCAGGGATTTTAACGTTAAGTGTTTTTGTCTTCTGTTTGCGACCTTGACCATGACATGAGTTACATGGGTCTTTGATGATCTTGCCTTTACCGTTACAAGTAGGACAAGTCTGTTGAACCGCAAAGAAACCTTGGCGCATTTGTACTTGGCCGTGGCCATGACAAGTGCCACACGTTTGTGCAGAAGAACCCGCTTTCGCGCCGCTGCCGTCACAAGTATCACACTCTACAAGTGTTGGTACTTCGATTTCTTTAGAAACACCACGAACCGCTTCTTCTAGAGAAAGTTCCATGTTGTAACGTAGATCTGAACCACGTTGTGCACGCTGCTGACCGCCGCCACGACGACCGCCGCCGAAGATGTCGCCAAATACGTCACCGAAGATATCGCCGAAGTCACCTTGGCCACCGCCGCCGAAACCACCGCCGCCGCCCATGCCACCTTGTTCAAAGGCTGCGTGACCGTATTGGTCGTAAGCTGCTTTCTTTTGAGCATCGGTTAGGATCTCGTACGCTACTTTTACTTCTTTAAACTTATCTGCTGCGGTCTCGTCACCCTGGTTGCGGTCCGGGTGGAATTTCATCGCTAAGCGTTTGTACGCTTTTTTAATATCGCGCTCTGATGCATCGCGGCTTACGCCTAATACTTCGTAAAAATCACGTTTTGACATGTTCTAGGTCACCAAAATAATTGCTACTACCGAATGATCACTTCAGTAGTCTGTGTATCAATCTAGATAAAAGTTCTGCCGGCTGAAACGCCGAATAAAGCTATTATCTAGATCGACAAGTCTAAATACAAATTTACGGGCGTGAGAGTTACCTCTGACGCCCGCAATAATAAGTCTTTGAGACAAATTTCTAAGCAGATAGCTTGAGTTCTAGGAGGAAGCGCGGAGCCTACGTTAATAGGTGAGCACTTCCGACAACGAAATCAGGCTACTCTGCAACGAAATTATTTTTTGTCTTCTTTAACTTCTTCAAACTCAGCGTCTACAACATCGTCGTCTTGCTTAGGTTGTTCACCAGCGTCAGCACCAGCTTGTTCAGCTTGAGCTTTCTGTTGAGCAATTTCCATTAGCTTTTGAGCTGCTTGCATAAGTTCTTGAACTTTAGCGTCGATAGCTTCTTTGTCGTTACCAGACTTAACTTCTTCTAGTGCCGTGATAGCCGCTTCGATTTTAGCTTTCTCGTCTGCAGGTAGAGCTTCACCAGCTTCTTCTACTTGCTTCTTAGTGCCGTGAATCATTTGGTCAGCTTGGTTACGTGCAGTTACTAGCTCTTCGAACTTTTTGTCCGCTTCTTTGTTAGCTTCTGCTTCTTGTACCATTGCTTCGATCTCTTCCTCAGACAGGCCGCCTGATGCTTGGATAGTGATCTTCTGCTCTTTGCCTGTTGCTTTATCTTTAGCAGATACGTTCAGGATACCATCAGCATCTAGGTCGAATGTTACTTCGATTTGTGGCATGCCACGTGGTGCTGGTTGGATACCTTCTAGGTTGAACTGACCAAGAGACTTGTTGTAAGTCGCTTGCTTACGCTCACCTTGAAGAACGTGGATAGTTACTGCGTTTTGGTTATCTTCAGCTGTAGAGAACACTTGATCCGCTTTAGTAGGGATAGTTGTGTTTTTCTCGATAAGCTTAGTCATCACGCCGCCCATCGTTTCGATACCGAAAGATAGAGGAGTAACGTCTAGTAGTAGAACGTCTTTAACGTCACCAGCTAGTACACCACCTTGAACAGCAGCACCCATTGCCACAGCTTCGTCAGGGTTCACGTCTTTACGTGGCTCTTTACCGAAGAATTCAGTTACTTTAGCTTGAACCATAGGCATACGAGTTTGACCACCAACTAGGATAACGTCAGTGATTTCGCCTACAGATAGGTCAGCATCTGCTAGAGCAACTTTTAGTGGCTCAAGAGAACGTTGAACTAGGTCTTCAACTAGAGACTCAAGCTTCGCACGAGTCACTTTGATGTTCATGTGCTTAGGACCAGTCGCATCAGCAGTAACGTAAGGTAGGTTTACGTCAGTTTGAGTAGTAGAAGAAAGCTCGATTTTCGCTTTTTCTGCTGCTTCTTTAACACGCTGCATTGCTAGTGGATCAGCTTTAAGGTCGATACCTTGCTCTTTCTTGAACTCATCTACTAGGTAGTTGATCATGCGGTTATCGAAATCTTCACCACCAAGGTGAGTGTCACCGTTAGTTGAAAGAACTTCGAAAGTCTTCTCGCCTTCTACTTCATCGATTTCGATGATAGAGATATCGAATGTACCACCACCAAGGTCGTATACAGCGATAGTGCGATCACCACCTTGCTTGTCTAGGCCGTAAGCTAGAGCAGCAGCAGTTGGTTCGTTGATGATACGTTTAACATCTAGACCAGCGATACGGCCAGCATCTTTAGTTGCTTGACGTTGAGCATCGTTGAAGTAAGCAGGAACAGTAACAACTGCGCCAGTTACTTCTTCACCTAGGAAGTCTTCAGCTGTTTTCTTCATTTTCTTAAGAACTTCAGCAGATACTTGAGGAGCAGCCATTTTTTGGCCTTGCGCTTCAACCCATGCATCACCGTTATCAGCTTTAACAATGTTAAAAGGCATGATTTCGATATCGCGTTGAACTTCTTCATCTTCAAAACGACGACCGATTAGACGCTTAATTGCGTATAGCGTGTTTTGAGGGTTAGTAACTGCTTGACGTTTCGCAGGTTGACCAACTAGCGTCTCGCCGTCAGTGTATGCGATTACCGATGCTGTTGTGCGTTCGCCTTCAGCATTTTCTAGTACGCGTGGTTTGTCGCCGTCTAAAACAGCAACACAAGAGTTAGTAGTACCTAAATCAATACCAATGATTCGACCCATCAGGCTATCTCCGAAATATAATCTATATTAGTTTTTGCTATACCCACATATGTGGGGGGCGGTAATCAGGGATTCAACCCTAATACACAAAATTTAAGTGCAAATGTAATTTGCTTTCGTATGCACCATAGATAAGGGCTGCAAACTGGTTTTCAAGGGAATAAGTAAAAAAAATCTATTTTTTCCCGTATCTTTTTACATAAAGGTAAAAAGTGACCGATCCCTTGCCAATTAAGGGTCCGATGTTGAGAAAGTCTCGCATTTGTCGCCACATTGAAACCTCAACCCTATTCCAAATGCCATAAAAAAAGACCTTCATGTAGAAGGTCTTTTTCAAATAGATATTAATCAGTTAAATATTATTCAAATGATTACTGATTCAGCCATGTTATTGATTAAGCACTAACTGGTAGAAGCTCGCTTGAGTGTAATCACCCGCTTCCATACCACGCCATTCACAGGCAGAGCTCGACTTTTTGGTGTTGCATTGATTGTATGCGCCCGCCTTGAAGTACATCCAGTCCTGTCCATAACCAAGGTCGATATCATGCCCCTGATATTTACCCTTAGCCAAATCAACATCATACGTCTTCACAATTGGATCGGCTGAGTTTGGATTCTTAGTAAAGGTTAAGTGCATGATGTTGTCTTTGATGTTCACATCGTATGAGAACACTTCACCTAGCTTGATACCATCAGCAGGATCCGAGCTGCCTTTTTTCAGATTGTATTGACCAAACACATCATGGCGAATGTCTTTACGAAGTTTCTTTCCGTTTTCATCCTTCGCATTTTTCATCTCTGTCGGCGGGTTTAATTCATAGTTCCACGTTAACGAACCATGCTCATGCTCCGGCAGTTTACGGTAAACAATTTTCAGAGGCTCATTGTCTGAACCATGAATTTGGCCAATCACTACCGAGAATGCGCCTGTTTTTTTGTAGCTACCGCTGGTACTTACTTGATCAACAGAAAGTGTTGCCGTCATTTGACCACCGATAGAACCAAACTCTTCTGCATTTTCATGGCTTGAAATCGCGAAGTTGTTGCTCGGCGCCGAGTAGCTGTCTGCCAGCATCGCTCTTAGTTCACTACGAGTATTCTTACTGTTTGGTGTCGTTGGTGCTGTATTCGGAGCCACAAACACCATCGCGCCAGATTCGGCATCAGTGTAGAACCATTTAGGATGAACGTAAGGTGTGTCTACATTCGACAACTCTTGCTTACCGATCTCCAATGTTTTGCCTTTTCTAGAGCCTTCTGTTGTTAGCTCCGGTAGGTTAATTTTCCATTTAGATAAATCGAAGTTTTGTGCAGGCGCTTTTGCTGGATCAAGATTGAACTCTTGACCAATATCGTGATTAGAAGCGAGAGCGGGAGCCGCTAAGAGACTAGCAGTCAGTAAGCTAAGGTAAGACAACTTCATTATTTGGTTTCCTTTATGTCGTCATAATGTAGGTTGTCAGAACAATAAAATAATATTGTATTATTATATGTGATCTATATTAAATATTGAAAACTGATGACCAATTCAGCGCAAGTAAAAAGAAAAAATGAGACTTCGCACCAACACAGCCTCCTCTTTTGACCCTCCAGCAGATAGCCCGAACACCGATCAGCAGAGACAAAAAAGCCCCGCTCTGATTGAGCGGGGCTTCGCAGTTATCAAGTCTTAATTAAAAATTAAGCTTCTGCTTTTTGTAGCTCAGCTTCTTCGTTAGCTTCAACGCCAATTTCGTTTTCAGATTTAGCAACGATAGTGTTAACCGCTGTATCACCGACTACGTTTGAAGAAGTACAGAACATGTCACAGATACGGTCTACAGCAGCAACAATCGCTAGACCTTCTGGTGGCAAACCTAGTTGGTGCAATAGAACACCCACCATCACAACACCACCACCAGGAACACCACCCGCACCGATAGACAGTAGCAAGATAGTTAGACCTAGAGTGAAGATATCAGCAGTGTTGATTGGCTGACCAAACGCGTTTGCTACGAACATAGTTGCTAGTGCGATGTAGATAGATACACCAGACATGTTCATTGTTGCACCTAGTGGTACACCGAAACCTGCTACTGACTTAGATACGTTTAGTTTGTCAGTAAGAGTACGCATTGTTACTGGGATTGTTGCATTCGAACTTGCTGTAGATAGTGAGAATAGCACTTGCTCACGAGTTGCACGTAGGAACTGCTTTGGAGAAATACCAGTGAATGAACCAACCATCATTGGGTAGAAGAAGAAAATCCAGAACACAAGCATTGCAACCACAAGCGCCACATAGCCAGCAACTGACATTAGCGTGTCTGCATCCAGTGTTGCGCCCAGTTGAATCATCAGAGCAAATACACCGTAAGGCGCCAAGCTCATTACTAGGCCGATAAGCTTCATCATGATTTCGTTAGCCATCTTGAATGTCTTGATAGCTGGGCCACCACGAGAATCAAGTGCTTGAATAGCAAGACCTGTCAAAATTGCCATGAAGATAATTTGTAGCATGTCGCCGCTTGCAAACGCTTCTACAGGGTTGCTAGGAACGATGTTAACAACAAGAGAGAAGATGTCTGGTGTTTCAGTTGTTGTAAGCGCAATTGTCTCAGAAACCGTACCCGCAAGGTTCGCACCTGCACCTGGTTGGAAAATAAGACCAATCGTTAGCGCTGCTGAAATCGCGATGATGGTGTTAATAATGTAAAGACCAAAGGTTTTACCACCAAGACGACCAAATGAACGAATATCTTTTAGCTCAACAATACCGCAAACAATAGATACGTATACAAGAGGAACTACAAGCAATTTGATAAGTGATACGAACATACCACCAGCACCTTCGGCAGCGCCAAGTAGATACGTATCAAAAATAGCAATACCGCTGAATAGGTACTGAATAGCAGTACCAATAAGTAGACCGGCGAACAAGCCTACAAAAATTTTACTTGAGAGCGATTTATCCATCGTTCTTCTCCAGTTTGTTGTGTTTAAAATTTGTACTTTTATAGTTATATATGCGACCAAAATCGCTATATGGCAGTGGATTTTACATACAAAGATAACAATTAAAAGTATTTATTTACAAAAACATCACAAATGTGACATCAAAACATTTACTCAATCACAACAAGTTTCATAACACAAAACTCTAAATCGCTGATCTGAATGAAATAAAAAGAACGACATTCTTAATGCGGTTTTAATGCTTATTTACGTGGACTCTCAAGTTATAGGCACAAAAAAGAGAGGCCTATGCCTCTCTTTTTATTTTACGCAAACCAGTGATTTATTTTGTCGCTGCGACTGACTCAGTCAATACGCCAGTCAATCACTTGGCAACGTAATTCGTCATTACTTAGCAACCATAACCATCGCTGGGCGAACCACACGACCGTTTAGTTCGTAGCCTTTTTGCATCACAAACATAACTGTGTTTGATTCGTGATCTGGGCTTTCTTGAATAGACATTGCTTGGTGGAATTCAGGGTTGAACGCTTCACCTTCAGGGTTGATCTCTTTAAGACCAAACTTAGCAACTGTGTCTACGAACGTTTTGTGCGTTAGTTCAACACCTTCATACAGTGGCTTAACCACTTCGTTTTCAGCGTCTGCTGCTTGCATTGCACGCTCTAGGTTGTCGATTACAGGAAGCAGACCTTCAGCAAACTTGTTCAAAGCGAATTTACGCGCTTTATCAATTTCTTGTTCGCTACGGCGACGCATGTTTTCAACTTCAGCTTTCGCGCGAAGAACAGAATCTTGCTGCTCTTTCACTTTAGATTCGCTAGAAAGCAGTGCAGCTTCCAGTTGAGCGATTTTTGCTTCCTGCTCATCAGCAGCGTCTTCATTCAGTTCAGCTTCTTCAACTTTCTCAGCTTCAGCGATGATCTGATCTAGCTCTGCTTCGGTTACTTTGTTTTCTTCGTTGCTCATGATATCTCCAGAATTCGTTTTCAATGCAAGTGACAGGCGTGTTTGCGCCCCAAATTGATATAAAACACTCGCATAGACGTTCAACTTGCCTTTATTATGGGGATGAAGAATTTTGATTCAAGCCTAATTCGTTTGGAAACGTTATGAAAAAGCCATTTGAAGTCATCGCCATTATCGGTAAACCTCGAGATCAGCAAGCAATTCAGACTCATAGAGAGCTCTATCAGTGGTTAAGTGCTGAGGGTTATCAAGTGTTTGTTGATGACAGACTCGCCACTATTTTAGACGACATCCCAAAAGAACATTTTTCTAGCCTGATTGAATTAGGTAAACGCGCCGATCTCGCTATTGTGGTCGGTGGTGACGGAAATATGCTCGGTGCCGCTAGAATCCTGTCACGTTTCGACATTTCAGTAATTGGTGTTAACCGAGGCAACCTTGGTTTCCTAACCGATCTCAACCCTGAAAACTTCCAGAGTGCGCTTACTGATGTACTCAAAGGCGAGTTCATGGAAGAAGAGCGCTTCTTACTTGAAACGGAAATTCATCGTCACGGCCAGATAAAAAGCCACAATGCAGCCCTTAATGAGGCTGTACTGCACCCCGGCCAAGTCGCGCACATGATCGAGTTCGAAGTCTACATCGATGACAGCTTCGCCTTCTCACAGCGCTCTGATGGCTTAATCGTCTCAACACCGACAGGTTCTACCGCCTACTCGCTTTCTGGCGGCGGCCCTATCCTGTCATCAAGCCTAAATGCTATTTCACTCGTGCCAATGTTCCCGCACACCCTTTCAAGCCGCCCACTTGTGGTGGATGGAAAACGTCGTATCAAGCTGATTGTATCGCCTGATAACCGTGGAACTCAGGAAGTCAGCTGCGATGGTCAAATCTCACTGCCTGTTTCTCCTGGCGATGAGATCCACATTTACCAAAGCCCAAATGTGCTCAAACTGATCCATCCTAAAGACTACAACTACTACCACGTTCTACGTAACAAGCTAGGCTGGTCGAGTAAGCTGTTCTAAGTGAAAAGCGAATGATTTTGAAAGGCTGACGACGTTCGTCAGCCTTTTTTATTGCCGATTAAAGCTCACTATCTCTATCTTTACGTCAATCCGCCACATCGTCATTCCCAAGAGGGAGGGACGACTGAGTTGGGAATCTATAGCGGTTTCAGTGATCTACAGACAAGCTCAATTCTGAGAGCTGTCGCAAAAAATTTTCACCTGTCGACTTTACTGTATAAAGAAACAGTATATACTGAGCTTATATACAGTATTGTTCAGTTATACAGGTAAATAAAAATGCTGGCTCATTTAAGTGTTAATAATTTCGCTATTGTTAAGTCTTTACAGCTAGAACTCTCTAAAGGCATGACAACAATCACCGGGGAAACTGGTGCGGGTAAATCTATCGCTATCGATGCTTTAGGCTTGTGCCTTGGGGGAAGATCCGATGCAGGAATGGTTCGACAAGGTGAAGAAAAAACCGAAGTCAGTGCCGCTTTTTTACTTGAGAACAATCTGCATGCTACCCGCTGGTTAGAAGACAACGAATTGCTTGATGGCAGTGAGTGCATCCTGCGCAGAACCATCTCAAAAGAAGGTCGTTCTCGTGCATTCATCAACGGTAGCCCTGTCCCTCTTTCGCAATTGAAATCACTTGGACAACTGCTGATCAACATCCATGGTCAACACGCGCATCATCAGTTGATGAAAAGCGATTACCAAATGGCCATGCTTGATCAATACGCAGGCCACTTGAACCTATTGAAATCGACACGTAATGCTTATCAAGCGTGGCGACAAGCGGATAACCACTTAAAAGAGTTACGTGAAAATAGCCAGCAAAACCAAGCTCAAAAACAACTTCTTGAATACCAAATCAAAGAGTTAAATGAGCTGTCTATTGGGGAGGAAGAGTATGAAGACCTCGAACAAGAGCATAAGCGCCTCTCCAATAGCGGAGAACTGGCCACAACCTGTCAGCAAGCTATCGAGCTTATTTATGAGGGCGAAGAAGTTAATGCGCTTGGTATTCTGCAATCGGCCAATAACTCCTTAATTCAGCTAGCTGAGCTAGATGAAAGATTAGCCGAGTTACCAAACTTGCTTTCCGAAGCCATTATTCAGATTGAAGAAACCAACAACGAGTTAAGAACATACCTAGACAGCATTGATGTTGATCCCGGCCGTATGGCTTACGTTGAGGAGCGTTTCTCTAAAGTGATGTCGATGTCTCGTAAACACCACGTGTTACCTGAAGAGCTGTATAAGCACCATCAAGACTTACTACAACAAGTTGAAGCGCTTGATTGCTCTGATGAAAAATTGGAAGAATTAGCCAACGAGGTAGAAAACCAATACCAATCGTTCGTTGCTAAATCAGAGAAGCTTCATAAGTCTCGAACTCGTTACGCAAAAGAGCTCAACAAGCTGATCACGCAAAGCATGCACGAACTGAGCATGGAAAAAGCGCAGTTTGCCATTGAAGTGAACAACACCAACACACACCCTTCTCCACTGGGTATGGATAACGTGACCTTCATTGTTTCGACCAACCCAGGCCAACCGATGCAGCCAATTGCGAAAGTGGCCTCTGGTGGTGAGTTATCACGAATCTCATTAGCGATTCAGGTGATCACAGCGCAAAAAGTAGATACACCAAGCCTGATTTTCGATGAAGTCGATGTGGGTATCAGTGGACCAACCGCTGCGGTTGTCGGAAAAATGCTACGTAAGCTGGGGGAATCTACGCAAGTGATGTGTGTGACTCACTTACCTCAAGTTGCCGGTTGCGGCCACCAACAGCTGTTTGTAGCGAAGAACACGAAATCAGGTAAAACCGAGACTCAAATGCACACGCTTGATGAGCAACAACGCGTTTCAGAGCTTGCTCGACTGCTTGGTGGCAGCCAGATTACCGAATCGACGCTTGCCAACGCAAAAGAGTTATTAATCGCAGCTTAGGTTACATATTCAGCAACTTTCTGATAATTTACCGAAAAATCTTGGCAATTTTGCAACTTAATTCAAAATTGCCAGTCATAACAAGCTCAAAGCGCAAGGAGCTTTTTACTTCTTGCTGGAGCTTGTTTATTATCAGGCAGTATTTTAGCGAAGAAAGATCTCAAACTATGCGAATTAAAAAGTGGTTAGTTGCAGTTCCACTTGCACTAACAATGTTGACCGGTTGCTCTCTATTAGAGAAGTTGGTTTATCGAATTGACATCAATCAGGGTAACTATGTTGAACAGGAAGCTGTCGACCAGCTCAAGTTTGGCATGACAAAAACACAAGTTCGTTACGTTATGGGCTCACCTATGCTTATCGAAAATGGCTACCCAGATACGTGGTACTACATTTACCACCACCAAAAAGGCCATGAAGACCCGATTCAGAAAAACCTAGTCGTGAACTTTGATGCCACTGGCACTTTAGTAACGATCAATGGTGATTTTGAAGCCAGTGATGAGTTCTTCGAAAGCCTTCGCTAGCTTTCAACCAACAAAGCTTTCCAGTCAACAAAGCTCTTAGCCGATAAAGCTATCAGTCGACAAAGCTATCAGTCGAAAAAGTATGAATCGCAAAAGCCTGCTCAATGAGCGGGCTTTTTAATATCTGCTAACAAATTAGGTCCGTTGTCTAATCCGCAGGCACAAAAAAGCTCGCCAATATAGCGAGCTCTCTTCTTAGTTAAATTTGTTTGGCATTACGATTTAGCCACTGCTGCTTTCGCTTGCTCAGCACGCTTACGGCGAATCTCTTTTGGATCGGCTAACAGTGCACGGTAGATTTCGATACGGTCTTTATCACGAACCGTCGCATCTAGCTTAACGTTACGGCTGAACACGCCAACCTTATTTTTCGCTAAGTCGATTTCTGGATACAGTTCCAAAACACCAGACTGCGCAATAATCTCTTCCACAGTCGCATTTTTGTTCACCACCAAGGTAAACACACGCTGTTCGTGCGGAAGCGCAAACACAACCTCTACGTGGATCATATCCGATTCAATAGTCATGGCTTAATAAACCTGTTTCGCGCGTTGAGTAAAAGCACTGACCATATTGCTCGTCAGCTCATTGAAAACCTTACCAAATGCCATTTCAATCATTCGGCTAGAAAATTCAAACTCCAACTTAAGCTCAACCTTACACGCTTGCTCATCGAGCGGAGTGAAATACCAACCACCCTGCAGTTTCTTAAATGGGCCATCCACCAGCTCCATCAAGATCTCAGCGCCATCCGCTAAGCGGTTAGACGTAGTAAATGTTTTGCTGATACCGGCTTTAGATACATCAACCGAAGCCACCATAGCTGAATCTGAAGATTCGATCACACGTGAACCAGAACACCCTGGCAAAAACTCATGATAACGAGCAACATCATTGACCAAGCTGAACATCTGGTCGGCACTAAACGACACTAATGCTGAACGAGTAACCTTTGGCATATAGACTCCTGTTAAAGACAGCGTTACATTAACACAAACTGCAATTTTAATTGTATTGGGCCAGAGCGCAAATAAAAAGGATTCCCCAACTAGGGCGCAATCCGTATAATGAGGCCATTATGGCAAAGAATAAATCAAAATCAAAAGCCGGTAGTAATACCATTGCGCTTAATAAGAAAGCTCGCCACGAATATTTCATCGATGATGAGATAGAAGCGGGGCTTGAGCTACAAGGCTGGGAAGTAAAATCCCTACGTGAAGGCAAAACCAATATCGCAGAAAGCTACGTTTACATCCGAGATGGCGAAGCATTCATCAGTGGTATGACGATCACTCCGCTTACTCAAGCGAGTACTCATATCGTGGCGAACCCAACACGTATCCGTAAACTCCTGATGTCGAGAAAAGAACTCGATAACCTTATCGGTCGTATTAACCGTGAAGGCATGACACTTGTCGCAACCGCACTTTACTGGTCTCGCTCTTGGGCGAAGATTAAAGTTGGCGTAGCGAAAGGTAAAAAGCTGCACGATAAACGTACTGATATGAAAGAAAAAGATTGGGCGAGAGATAAAGCACGAATTATGAAGAGTAATTTGCGTTAATTTTAAGCACTTAAACGCACAGTGCTAGACAGGGTAAGCTTTTCTGGTACTATGCAAATAACACTTGGGGCTGATTTAGGATTCGACAGGAATTTTGAAGTCTGAGGTGCATGCCGTGGGGCGGTTGGCCACGTTAAAAGCCGCAAAAAAATAGTCGCAAACGACGAAAACTACGCACTAGCAGCTTAATAACCTGCTCAGAGCTCTCTTACCCTAGCTTCCGCTCGTAAGACGGGGACCAATAAGAGATCAAACCCAAACTAGCTAGCGTGGCTTCTCCCACCTGAGAGGAAAAGCGCGAATTATAATTCAGGTTAGCCTTTAACTAGCGTGTCGGTTCGCAGGTTGCTGGTGAAATTAAAGATCGACTAAGCATGTAGTACCAATGATGAATGATTTTTGGACGCGGGTTCAACTCCCGCCAGCTCCACCAATTGGAAAGAAAAAAGGCTTGTGAATCAATGATTTACAAGCCTTTTTTGTATCCGCTTTTCAAGCAAACGGAGATAGACACGGCGATTTTGCAGGTGAGCCACACAGGTGAGACACACAATGCAAAAACTCAACTACCTTCAACTTGGCAGATATCACACGTTCTACTTTCGTCAACGCACCCCGTTAGATATCATTACGCTCATTCCCAGAGCAAAAAAGGAAGTGAAGATAAGCCTTCACACAAAATGCAAAGCCGACGCTCTCGTCAAAGCAAGAGAGCACAAGGTGATGTTTGATTTGCTCTTTACCCAAATTAGGGAGCGACAACAATCGATGGAAAGAGAGTTATCCGTATTTAAAGACATAGATCCCGAAATGAAGCGTAAATTGATGCTCGAACAGCGCACCAAAGAAGCCATACTCGATCAACAATTTACTCAGCAACTCTATTCTCTGTTAGAAAGAAAAGGTCGAATCAAATACGCTTTTAACACCTTCCCTGAGTTAGAGGGTTTGACGCTTTCTGATATTGATTTAAGCAACGTGGATAAAATCAATCGCTTTATTGCGATTATTGATCTGCTCTCTTCCCCGTCGTTGTCCGACCCCACACCATATATCGAGCAGATCGCTTTTAAGGAGCGATTCACTTATCAGGAACAAAGCGCAGCCAATGAGCGTCGTTCAGCAGCCGAGCCGTCGGTCAGTATTGCTCGTATGGTCGTGAAAAGACAGAAGCCCAAACCGCCCCCGTCCAGCCCAAATCAAATAAAAAACCACGCCAAGAAGATCAGAGAAAACGCCTCGCACACCGTCGTGGAGCTGTTAAAAAGCGATATGGCTCACGATGATGCCCCTTCCCTTCGAACCGATTTGCCCGACCAACCGAGAGAGGATCTGGTTTTAGAAGGCATTACGCTGGAAAACGAAGTTGATACCCATAACTTTGTCAAACTGCTTGCGTTACTGGAAAAAGGCGAAGACGTCACCTTGAAAGATTTCGAGCCTTTTTCTAAGCCTGTGGTTGTGCCTAAAACCATGCTGAAAGTCTCTGAGCTGTTCAAAAAGTTCTACGACGAGCAAAGTGCCGAATGGCAAAGTGAAAAAACGCATACCACGAACTTATCGTTCTACGACACCTTCATTGATATTGTGGGGGATCGCTTTGTTGACGAACTCACGTATGAGCACGCTAACCTTTATATAGAAACGTTGCGAAAACTGCCTCCAAACCGAAAGAAGTTGAAGGCATTTAAAGATAAGTCCATTGACGATTTGCTGGCTATGCAAGGCACGTTTGAGCCAATGAAATCAGCGAATGTAAACAAGAACCTCGAAAGATTAAAGAGTGTCTTTATTTGGGCAGTTCAGCGTAAATATATGCAAGTTAACATTCTTGAACGAATGCGTGTCAAAGACAACGTTCAGCGTCGTCAGGCGAAAAAGCAACGTGAGCGATTTACGCCCAAAGAGCTTGCATTGATTTTTAATTCCGCTAAATACGTGGGGGGTAAGCACAACCGAACTTATGAGCATTGGTTACCGTTACTCGGACTCTATCTTGGTGCTCGATTAGGGGAGCTATCCCAGCTAAGGATCAGCGATATTTACACCGAAGACCGCACGTGGTTGATTGACTTTAACGATGACGACGATAAAACCCTTAAAACCATTAATAGTCACCGACAAGTGCCTGTTCACAAAACACTGATCCGCCTTGGCTTCATTAAATACGTGCAGTATTTGCAGGATTTATATAAGCGTAGGCAACTAAAAACTGACCTACTCTTCCCTGATATTGTCAAAGGTCGTGACGGTTATGGACATAACACCAGTAAAGCCTTTGATCGCTATTTAACGGCATTAGAGATAAAAGCAGAGGGAAAATCGTTTCACAGTTTACGTCATACGTTTGCTGACGAGCGTAAGCAGCGAGAAGAGAACCCAGCAATGACTGCCGAGCTTATGGGTCATGAGATTGATAACGAGACATTAGGACGATACGGTAAAGACTATCGAATCACTCTCAAAAAAACCGCCATTGATAGGTATGAGCCGTTAACGGAACATCAGATCCGTCAAATTGCGCCTTTTAAACTGTGGCGAGAGTTTGCTCCTCTAAACACACTGTCAAGAGACCACCTTCCCTTGATTGATATGAAAAAAAGTGTTTATAAAAATAAGCACCTTCATAAAGCACTGACCAAGGCATTAAAGCTTAAACCCTATGTAGAAGAGCCAAGAAAACCACGAAAGGGATAAACAGAAGAAAAAAGGCACTCAATTGAGTGCCTTAGACTTTATCTTTTCTTTAAGTAAACGAGTCTAACCTTCCGCCCCTTTACCTAACCCTTTCATAAGCATATCGAACATAAGCCCTGCAAAGTTTTTAGCGACAGCGTCATTCGACAGCACTTTCATTGCCATTTGTTCGTGAACGCCCATACTTTCTATCACAGCTTGGGTTATGGACTCAGGGAATTGCCCCAGCATCGCTTGCTCTTTGGTGTTATTGCGTAGCTGATCCATGACGACACCATTTTCAGAGACTTTTCCTGCAATGGTATTGGCATAGTTGAGCATATCTGCCTCTGTCAAACCGTCTTCCACAAACAGATCATTCATACGCTCAATAATCTCATTGAGTAACTCTGTTTTCGGATCTTTTGGCGTTGCCCCAATCCCTTCTTTATCAGTTGGGAGGTAATGCTTCTGCTCTTCGCCCCTCTTATAGCCGAGTTTCAGATCGGCTTCTCGCTGCTCGTGCAAACGATAATGTGTCATTACCACGTCTGATAAATCAATCTCTTGATCAACAATATCCAGTCGCAGTAATGGAGCGAGGTGCTTGGCAAACAGACTCAACTTCTCTAAGTCAAAATCACTAAAATCCACGATTTGAGATACAAACTCATAGTAGCGAGAAAAGGAGATCAAATCCTTTTTAAACACTTCTAGAATATCTCTCGCTTCTTTGGCGTTTTTCACGCTGTTCTCACAGAACTTAATCGCTTTGTCGTTCTTCTCTATTTTCGCCTTAGACAGCTCCGCTTGGGCAGACTCTAATACCAGTGTCGCTTCTTTGTATCGCTCTTCAAAACGTTTCACAGGAGCTTGGCACACGTTAGCGAGTTTTGCTTGATTGGCTTGCTTGCTGTTATACGCCTCAACAAATGTCTCAACTTCAAACCACTGATAAATCCCGACTTGATTAAGCTTATCCATTAGCTCATAAACAATATTCGGATCTGAGAGTTCTTTCAGTTCAGCCGTTTGAAAATACACTTTAAACTCGTCAAGGACATCCTCTGGCTCATTCACAAAGTCGAGCACAAAAGTGGTGTCTTTGCCCTTACACGTTCGATTAAGACGAGACAGGGTTTGAATACACTCCACACCTTTTAGTGGTTTATCGACATACATAGCAACGAGTTTAGGCTGATCAAAACCTGTCTGGAACTTATTCGCCACCAACATCACTTGATAGTCGTTCGTATCAAATGCTTTACGCATATCACGACCACGTAAGTTAGGGTTCATATTGTTTTCCGTGAACGGGCGATCAGGAATATCGGGATCATTCACTTCACCAGAAAACGCCACCATTGCATTCACATTGTTATAGCCCTTTGAGTGAACGTATTTCTCAAATGCCAGTTTATAACGCACCGCTTCTAAACGGCTACTCGTGACCACCATCGCCTTGGCTTCACCGCCCAGCAAATGCTTTACCTTGTCATTAAAGTGCTCAATGATCACTTCCACTTTTTGAGCAATGTTATAAGGGTGTAAGCGAACCCACTTCGCCATCTTGGAAGCCGCTTTTTTGCTATCAACTTCCTGATCCGACTGTGGGTTGTCGTGAGCCAGTTGATACGCTACTCGATAACTGGTGTAGTTTTGTAATACGTCGAGAATAAAGCCCTCTTCAATCGCCTGACGCATTGAATACACGTGGAATGGCTCTGGCTTATTCGCTTCACTCTCTGGCTCGTCTTGTTTTGGTTTGCGTCCAAACAAACGCAATGTTTTTGCCTTTGGAGTGGCAGTAAAGGCAAAGTAACTTAATTTATTTGAGCCTTTACGAGCTTCGACGGATAAGCGCAGCATATCTTCACTATCAAGCTCTTCGTCACTGTCTAATTGCTCTGCCATTAAGACTTCACGTAATTTACGTGCATTCGTGCTGCTTTGTCCTGAATGCGCTTCATCAGCAATCACGGCAAAGCTTCGACCTGCTAACGTCGAATCTTGACGAATCGCTTCTAATACGTGCGGAAAGGTTTGAATGGTCACGATAATGATCGACGTAGACGCCTTTAACTCACTGGTTAATTGGCTCGACTTTGAGCCTTGCGCCTCTTCACGATTAACCCGTGCGATCATCCCTTCACTATGATCGAACTGATAAATCGTGTCTTGCAGTTGACTATCCAACACCGTTCTGTCCGTGATCACAATGACGGAATCAAAAACTTTATCCCCTGATTTTTTTCCCAGCTCAGGGTGATCAGTATAATAATGCTTTGAGGCAAGTTGGTGTGATAACCAAGCAATCGAGTTGGACTTACCCGAACCAGCACTGTGCTGGACTAAATATTTCTGCCCTGTCCCTTCAATATCTACCGTGTTCAATAGCTTTGAAACCACCGCCCATTGGTGGTAACGAGGGAATATCATGGTTTCTTTTCGAGTGATTGAACCGTCAAGCTCTTCAACGTCTTTCACTTCAAGGTGAATGTATCGACCTAGAATCAGTAACAGGTTATCTTTCTGAAAAATCTCATTCCAAAGATAAGACGTTGCATACTCAGCCTCATTCGCTGGAATATCATTCCCTTTACCACCATCAGAGGTGCCTTGGTCAAATGGTAAGAAAAACGTTTTTTTACCTGCTAAACGAGTCGTCATAGCTACATTGTATTGGCTCACCGCAAAGTGAACCAATGCACCACGTTTAAACGTTAACAACGGTTCAGCTTTTTTCGTCGTTGGATCTTTTGGCTGCCTGTCTTTCATATATTGGACTTTGGCATTATCAATCGACTGTTTGAACTCCGATTTCAGCTCACAAGTCGCCACAGGAATACCATTGACGAATAGCGTTAAGTCAATTCGACCGTCATAACCATTCGGTGAGTAAACCAACTCAGGCACGACACGTAAAATATTGTGCTCATATTGAGCGATAGCTTCGGGGTTGAGGTCATGATCGGGCTTAAAGGCACAAAAACGCAGTTTTGCGCCACGATCTTTAACGGAGTTACGCAGAACCCATAATGTGCCTTTGTTCTTTAAATCACGCTCTAACGATTTGAGCAAAGCGTCTCTGGTTGCCGCCCCGTTTCTATCTGTATTTGGGTAGTGCTGCGCCAGCTTTTCCCATTGTTGGGGCTGAGTGCGTTTGATAAATGCCTCAGCGTCTTCTGGATACAGAGCCAATTCTTTGTTGTATTTGCTCGATTCACCCAACAACCAACCTTGTGACTGCATTTGGTCAAGGACATCGTTTTGAAATTGCAGTTCTCTAACAGTCTTTTCTTGACTCATCAGGCTTCTCCTTGCCAATCACGCACGTCAATCTTCCCTGTTACTGCGGCTGAGATAAGAGCTGTTTTGCGCTCTTTTATCAACTGAATTGATTTTTGTGACTGCTTGATTAGCTCATCAAGCTTTTCTATATTTTTTTCCACATATTCGACTATTTCTTCCTGTTCTTTTAATGTTGGTAACGGGAAAGAAATTGATTTTAGTTCTTTGTAATAAATTGCAGCAACGCTAGTTGTCCCTTTAGCAATAAGCCTGAGCTGACTCAAACCTAGGTCTGAGTTCAATAAATAACTCATATATTGTGACGACGATACCAATGTTGGTTCAAACGAAATACGTAGAACATTCGAGTTATATAATGCTCTTGGCAACTCATTTTTCCAAATTGAAACTTTACCGACTAAGTCCAAACTGTTTCTTGTATTAAATAGAAAATCACCACAGTTGAGTAGGTGGGCTTTATCAAAATTATCTTCAACTGGAAGATATTCTATTTTTTTAAGGGAGATATCACCTCTTCCTAGATTGCCCATCTTTATTAAAGGCAAACCTTCTTCACCTTCCCCTGAGTTATAATTGCCACCTAATTCTGCCGATTTATTTGTAATACCAAACTTTAATATATTCCAATGCTCAGGCACTTCACCCAACCATTCAACTCCCGAATCTTTCATTGGTGCATCAGGGTTTAAACCTTTGGTCACTGCGTGGGAAATCACTGCTTGGCGTTTTTCTTTTAGCAGCTCAATCAGTTTTTCTTGTTTAGCGATTAAGGTGTCGATTTTGGCGGTTTCGTGATCGAGAAAGTTGGCGATTTTTTGTTGTTCAGCAATACTCGGGTATAACAATTGAAGTGCCTTTAAAGATTCAGTGCTGACACTAGCTTGATTTATTGCTGGTTTAGCAATTGATTCTATTGCTCTACGACTATAGTCACTCTTTAGTTGCCAATATAAGTATCTTGATGAGACGCTATCTTTTGGAATAAGTCTAAGCAGGTTCATACCGTGGTAAATCAAATGATTTTTTTGAACTTGAGCAACATTTCCAACCATAGGTAAACTATTTATGTGTGACAAAAGTAGATCACCAACATTCAATTTGAATGACTCAGGGATAAGCTTAGGGTTAACAAACCCCGTTTTATCCATATTTATCTCACCTGTTGATATAGTTTCGATTCTTGATATTGCTACTAATTCCTCGGACTTTTCTAGCTGCGTCTCAGTAGAGCCATTTCTTACGGAAGAAATTAAATGGCGCAGGGATGTTACTTTCCACGAAAAAGGAATGTTTGGAATCCAATCTACCCCTGATTCCTTATAGTCAGAATATGCTTTATAACGACCTGTCATTATGAATGCACCTCATTAAGTAGCTGCATAATTTCTTTTGAAACTGCGTCGAGGTCGGCGTCAATATCCTCTAATGCTCTCGGTGGCTCATAGACGTAGAAGTGGCGGTTGAACGGGATTTCATAACCCACAATACCCACTTCACCGTCTTTGTCGTCTGTTTTGCTAGTATCAATCCAAGCGTCAGGAACGTGCGGAAGCACTTCACGAGCAAAGTATTCGTCAACGGTTTCAGTCAGTGGCACATTTTCGTTATCTCGTAAATCGGGGTTGGCTTCTGGTTTACCTTTATCTTTACCCGATTTAATCAAGCAGGTTTGTGCTTCATCGTCATGCTCACCCAAATGCTTCACAATCAGTTTTTGTTGCGTTGCACTGAGCTTCACACCTGAAAGTTTTGCTGTCAGTTGGTTCAAGAACTGGTCACGAGAAAGCAGTTTCTCTTCGGTAAACGCTGCTAGGGCATTCAATACGGCTTGTTGCACCGTTTCACTTAATTTGACCCACGCTTTATCCGCTTGAAGAGCTTCAAGGCGCACTGTGTCTTTTGGATAAATGGCTAATTTTAGTGGACGCTCAACCGTGATACGACGGTAGCCAAACGCTTTATAATCAAAAATCTTACTGAACGCATTCGAGGCAAACTGACCATACGTTTTTACGATAGTCTCAATACCGTCCTCGGTAAGCTCCCGACGCTTACTGCCTAATGACTTGCGCATTGCGTCATAGAAGACGTGTTCAACAGTCTCCTTTGATTCACCACCGCCACTGCGACCACGACCACCATTTTTTGGTCGCTCTTTTGACGCATTGATTAACTGAACTTTACCTTTACGGTTAGCATCTTTGTTGTTCGATAAGATCCAAACATAGGTGGCAATACCCGTGTTGTAGAACATATCAGTTGGGAGAGCGACAATCGCTTCAAGCAAATCATTTTCCAGAATGTAACGTCTGATTTCACTCTCACCACTGCCAGCACCACCTGTAAACAATGGAGAGCCATTCAAGATAATACCAATACGAGACGCATTGCCTTTGGCTTTCTCTTCAACCGTCAGCGGTCGCATTTTGCTAATTAAGTGCATAAGGAACAGCAGTGAGCCATCCGACACACGAGGCAAACCTGCTCCAAATCGACCTTCAAATCCTTTGTCGTTATGTTCATCAACAATGGACTTCTGAATCTTCTTCCAATCCACACCGAATGGAGGGTTAGACAGCATATAATCAAACTTATCGGTGCGTAGTTGATCATTAGACAAGGTGTTACCCAGTTTAATGTTATCGACTTTCTGACCTTTGATAAGCATATCAGCTTTACAAATGGCGTATGACTCAGGGTTAAGCTCTTGACCAAATGCTGATAAAGCTGCACGTTCATTCAGCTCAAAGACATACTCCATACCAGAAGAGAGGAAACCACCAGTACCAGCCGTCGGATCGTAAATTGAACGCACTAAACCAGATTGGGTAAGTAAATCGTCATCGTGGGAAAAAACCAGTGAGGTAGTAAGACGGACTAAATCTCTCGGTGTGAAGTGTTCACCTGCCGACTCATTAGAGCTTTCTGCAAAACGACGAATGAGCTCTTCAAACACTAAGCCCATACCATGATTACTAATGGTATCAGGGTGCAAGTCCGTTTGAGCAAAGCGTTTCGCTACCTTATAAAGCAAATCAGCTTCGTCCAGCTTGTCAATCGTATTGAAAAAATCAAAGTGTTCGAAGATCTCACGAGCATTTGGACTGAACGATTGAACATAGCTTTCTAAGTTGCTGGCAACGCCTGTTTCACCCAACTTATTCAAATCCATTTTTGACGTATTGTAAAAGCTAAAGTCAGCCGTGTGGGTCAGCACTTTTTCCTGTGCTTCAAAAGGCATCGCTTTGACCGTGTCATACTTTGCCAATACCTTATCTTTCGAGACCTCTAACACACACTCCAAACGACGCAAAAGCGTAAATGGAAGAATAATACGACCGTATTGAGATTGTTTAAAATCACCACGTAGTAGGTCTGCCACTGACCAAAGAAACGCTGCCGTTGAAGAGAAATTGTTGTTCGTCATTATTATGCTCTGCACAGGTTTTTAGAAAAATTATCCGTCAGTATATCGCTTCACCCCTTTACGGACAAAGAGTGAATGTGAGTTCTGTTGTTCAAATCGTGTTTTACAGAACACGAGAACAATCACCAAAAAACGTCTGACTCAGGGCTTTCTTGGGCAAATTGATCATAAGCGTAGTAAAGCGAAATTATATCCTCGTTGCAGTCTTCAATGACCGCTTGTGACATAGATTCAGGCAGAGTCGGAACTGGGCTTTCTGGTTTTGCTTTAGGCTTAAAGTGACACACATATTTGTCAAAGCGATCCGCTTTTTTAGGTTTCGTTCTTCGTAATGTTTCTGCCGCTTTCTCAGCGCAAAAATGAAAACAGTCATACTGATAACCCAGCGGCTCTGCTGCACGCTTCAAAGTGCGCACCGCATTTTTTCGCTGCGTTGCCGTGCCACAAGGAAAACCCAACAGTTGAAACAAAAAATCTCGGTCTAATGCTGTGTGCTCTTTGTAATACTGTTTAAACCATTTCAGCACCATTAGAGTCACTGAACGCTCAGATTTCATAGACTCTAAATCAATGTAATAGGACTGATCCTTCTTCTTTTTCTTATCACTCATTGAGTCTTCTTTGATAGCCCTGATCGAATCAAAAAAACTCACGTCTACTGAGAAATGCACTTGTGTATGACTCACCGATTTAATATGCACCAAAGGGTGATTAACCTTCCTTAACTCGGAGCGAATCACTGTGTGATTAGTCTGAAAGAAGCGACCTAGCTCTTGTATAGAAACTGAAGAGTGCTCAACCACGTTGGTGTGATTAAAATAATTCTGCAATTGGTTCACGTGCAGAAGATAAAACGCCAGTTTCAGGCATTTAATGGATTGGTCAGGCGGTAAGAGTTGTTGCTGAATTGGGTTGAGATAGGTGTGAATCAACCTTCGATCAACGATTAAGATTTTCTTTTCAGATCCTCCTGTGTTTATTGTGCTCATAATGTGGCTCTCCATATTTAATTTTTGGTGAAAAGTCACAAGATAAAGAGCGTTTATTTAGATTTTTGCCTTTAAAAATAGCGATTTACTGTCAATCTTCAATCGTGTTGAACTGCCTCTTATTTGTGCTTTTCTCCTAATGTGATGCCATATCTAAAATAAAAATCAAGAGCAGAAGTGAAAATAATCACAACAAAATATTTTAATGCTGGATCAAGAGGCAAAGTCTCAAATGAGTGTTTGGAGCACTGTCACCAGGGACTGTTAAACTGTCCGCTATAACAACGCTAATTTGTGGTGAAGTGTCTACACCTTAATAATGTAACTCATTTAAATCCTCTATCGAGTATTTAAAAATAGGTTTTTTAAGCTATAAGAAAACTGACCGAGTCAGGTTTTCCCGTTGTGCTTGAAAAGAAAGGTAAGGTTTGACGGTCAAATCGTCTTTCGAAGGTGAGTCTTGCAGCACCAACCCGTTTTACTCTCTTTGACTCGCTGCGCTCGGAGGCTGAGAAAAGAAAAACACAATCAATGCCTCTAAGTTGAGCCAGAGATTAAGACTCGCAGAGTCGATGACTTTTGCTTTGTCAAAAGTGGAATAAAAACGCCACTGCTACTGAATCGGTTAAAGCACCGCTACGCAATGACCGTTTTTAAGCGATTTTAAGCCATAACGAAAATTGAGTAGCTCATAGCACCTCAACCGAAACTTCCAGCCTAAACCGTGGCATTTTGTGAGTATGAAGAGCGGTTAGCGATAGCGCACTTCGTCAAACTGAGCAAGATAGTTGCGTAATGTTCCACGATTAATGCCCAATTGACGAGCCGCTTTTACCTGATTACCTCGTGTATGAACAATCATTTCTTCTAACAGCACATCTCTTACCATTGGCACAACCCACGAAATATCAGGTGTAGCGTGTCTCTCTGCTCTTGTTGGTTCAAGCATCAGCTTTAAAGTGGCAATAAGGTTTTGCTTATCAATGATCGTTACTTCAGACATGGTATTTCTTACTGAGATAAAAAGGCGGTAATTATGAAAAACTAAACCGAGTTTGTCTATCAATCACTCAGAGTTTCCATAATGCAGGACATAGCGTGTCCTCGATATTGCAAATATCGAATCATTTTACCTTTCTCATTCATATCCTTTGGCTTCGCTTCGCCAAACTTTTTCTGTTTTGCTTCAAGACAAAGCTCAAACCAGTCTACGTCTAAATCTTCCAACGCCTGTTCGATAAGTAACGAGTCTAACCCTTTCTTTCTAAGCTCTTGCTTGATTCTGGCACTGCCATGACGTTTTAAAAGCTGCTTCTCAATTTCACGCTCAATTAACCGCTCGTCATTCACATAATGGTGAGAGAGTAACTTCTCCATAACTTGCGCAACCGTGCCACTTTCAGCCAAGCAACTAAGCTGATAGCGTAAATCCCCCGACGAATAATCACGCTTTGCCAGTAGCTCAACCGCCTGATCATACAACTCTTGAACACCCATATAACCTTCACCTCCATTACGACTCAATCGACTCAGCCTGTTTAACTGTCCACACCAACAAGTGACATTTTATCACACACTACACCCAGATCATTTCGGGCGTAAGTCATTCTTCCAAAGTAAAGAAAAAATCTATCAGTACCATTATCAAAAACCATTGCAAGACAAGGGTTGTTACGCCCGTCACTGCGTGAGCGTATCGTAGCCAACCCAACCAACATTATTTTTAAAATGGTTGACTCCTTACCAGTCGTTTAAGATTGAATGCACTTGCTAAAGCTTCATTGTGTGGTATGAAAATAGATATCAGAGAAAAAAGGAGAATTATGAAACTGTTTCACAACCACGATCTTAAATACACCACGACCACACCAAAACTTAACACTCAGCTTCGTCAATATCACAGCAAGCTGCCACTGTTTAACCGAGTCTTACCGACACTTGATACACCTCGAACGATTCACCGCTCGCAGATAGCCCATAAACGCTGTTTCTGAGGTGAGATATGTTCTTCCACTACACGACGAATCAAGATTTTGAAATCTATCTCGCTCAACTGACTGAGCGTTGTGGCTATCAATACAAGACACAATTGATCAATGCCATATTTCAAAATGACGTGCTGACTTTACACGTTAAAAATAGGGAAAAGACCGTTCCGCAATCCACGTTGTTTCGCCCTAACGCACAACAACTTTTACGCTTAAATGACACCCTTCATTCAGGTTGGTCAAGATCGGTAAACTCTGGTTTTAATCCAAAGGATTTTGATAATGCTGAGGCTCTCGCTCAAGCCGCTCAATCGCTCACGGTCAATGACCGAGCTTTTTTACCGACCTACCTCCATTTACTCAACGACGCATTAATCAAATCAGACTTTGAACAAGTGAGTCACACACCCCAACCACTGGATAAAAACTCTGCTTTCATAAAAGATCATTTTTCTGAAATTGATAAGGCACTGGCTTCAAAAAGTAGAAGAACAAAACGTCGAATCACGATTTACAATAAACAGGCGTTTCACCGCTCAATGTCGCAGTTTCTACCCTTCGCTCTTACCAATGCTCAAAAAGAAGCCGTATCAATAATCAACATAGCGCATTTTCAAATCGACACGCTATCGCTCAAAGCAAAAGAAAAGCACACGCTGATCCAAGGGTTAAACCAGTTAAAAAGCACTTTTTCAAATCAAACGTCAATGACGCAATTAGAAAAGCTCGCCTCATTAGTGAAATCAGCGAGATTTGCCGTTATCAACAATGAATCTAATTCCGCTCCCACTACAACTCACCAAGTTATGAGCGAACTGAATCGAGCCATTAAGCACTGTCATATCTCACACTATAGAGAAGAGATCATTAAGTTAATGCAGCAAGTAAAGTTTACCGCTCTTACACTGCAAAAATCGCTAACACATTGACAAGAAAACGTTTAATGCTATGACATCAGTAAACAAGGATGTTAACTGATGATCGTAAAAATGAAGAAAGTCGCTTTTAGCTGCGACAACAGAAGAAGAGGCAAAAACACAGGCTCACTGAGCAACCATATTCTTTATCTTATCACTGATAAAAAGACCAAGTGTTACAGCCTAAAACGCTCGGACTTATCTTTTTCAATTGATCCGTCTCAGCCTAACTTGGGACTGTTACTGAGTCATAAGGGCATGACACTGAATCGAGCGGATTTATCAACGCTAGTCAATGACTACTGCCTGAGTCAACACCGCTATATTATTCAACACTACGTCAAACGTAGCCGTAAAGCCAATCAACTCGACGAGTATCAAGAATGTTTAGACACAAAAAATCTCTTTAATTATCAAGGTTCACTGAGCTTTACCCAAGACGAATATCAACGCTTACTACAAGCGTCAAACAACAACACTGAGCGAGTCAAACAAGCCATAGAAGATATAACTCGTCACTTCTTAGCGAACTACTATAACCAGATCAAAAAAGAGCAAAAAATCAAAGGCAGCAAGACCAAACCAGAAGCGATTGAACTTGTTACAAACTTTCATATTGAAGATGAAACCAACCCACACATTCATTTCTATAGCCACGCATACGACCCTGTAACAAAGCGATACATGAACCCACGCTTTTTCTCTGAAACAAAGCGTATTGCGCATAAACAAATTGAAAAGCAGTTCCCATTATTAGAACAAAATGTAGCCAGTGGAAAAGCACAACAGGCAGGGGTTAACCACAGGAAAAAATATCTGTCTCAACTCTTAAAAAGATCTGAAAACTGGCGACAAGTCAGAGCGGATTTTCGAGCGTTAGAGCAGCGTATTTATGCCACATTAGAGAGTAATGAGCCTCTCGCTACCAAGATCAACACACTTCAACAAATGGGGATTTTACTGTCTGTCCTATCCAACGACCATGTTGAAATAAAACAGGAAGGATTGAGTCTTGCACTGAATATCGACACCTTTGTTAATCGAGCTTTAAAACGTTCGTTACGTCAATTTGCCAAGCAGTGGCATTTTGAAAAGCAGCACCAACGCCACAGCACACCAACCATTCAGAAAATGGAAACGGTGCTGCTAAACAACCTTAAAGCCGTGAAATCAGCGTTAGAAAGAGAGTTACGTCAATTACCACCAAGCCAGCATAATCAAGCTCAAAAAGACGCTTTCCGTGTGTTTTATCAACGTTGTCTCAACACAGGTATTGTTATCAACCTCAACAAACAAAAGCACCTATCATTTCACAAACTCGCAAACACAAAGCAGTCCACTATCAGAGCGACAAAATACAACGCTTCACTGTTTAGCTCTAAGGCGTTATCTGGTAAAGCGTTAGCCGATACTTTCAGCCTCGAAGCCGCTGATATATTAGCGCATCAGACGGAGTTAATGAGCTTGATGCCAAAACACGTTAACTACCGTAAGCAGGTGACCGTCAGTCTTAGTGAGCCATTTAATGATATCTATCAAGAACACTTCTCTATTGAACGTCATAGACGGTTGTTTGAGCACTTCGGCATAGAAGTTCGAGAAGAAGGTAACCACACCACACTATTTAATGAGAAAGGCTGTGCACTGGTTGATATTGAGCGCATAGACGACAATCATTCCATTATCAGCATCAGTATGCTTAACCCACAGGCTTCTGCGAAACTTCTGAACGCTATGCTACTTGAAGAAGCGAAGTCACTTGCCAGCGATGAAATCCTTGTGATAAGCCCTGTCAATAAGAGGGCAAACGTTGGAGCACTGAGACATTTACACGTTGAGCTTATCTTCTCAGGCGACAAATACAGTGAAAAAGTGCAAGTCTCTTACCCTGGTATGGAACAAGACGAAACGCTGCAAGCAATGATAGACAAAAGGTTAGAATCCGAGCTAAAACGCTTTGAAAAGAACTATCAAAAATACAGTAAGAAGACGCCTGATAAGTTCAGATTCACCAACGCAACAGGATTACATTTGCTTGATTCTTCTCGCCTCAACGAAGCGCAGCGTCAACGAATTGCTAACCAAATTGACAATCAAAAATCGGCGATTAGGAAACGAGTTAACCACACCACTTTACTCAGGAGTCAGTAACGGCACTCCCCAGCCTTCCAGCAAATTGGCAACCGTCACATCGGAAATATATTTAGCATCAATACACTCACCTTCTTGATCACACAATGCTAAGAAAAAGGGTGTTTGCCCTTTATCTCTTTTGATTAACAACCATTGCGCCACAGACTCCATATGTCCTTTTCCACTCAGAGAAGCAAGCTCAACACCCGACCCATTGCGTGTTTTATAAAAAACTTTTAATAAATGATTCCCTTTCATAGCAAGCTTTTACTCTAATTTTATTTAATTTTAGCTTAGCTGATACAACAGAAAGAAAAAGCTATCTCTAATCACATTTTTTTACAAAACGCAGTATTAATAAAAAAGTGTACTGAACCCAAATAAACCACTACCAAACCACTAATCTATCGTTATTTATGCCTTACCTCGTGACCTTGGCTTAGAATATTGCTTTATTGAATACATTGACTTATCAAGACATTCTGTATGATAAATGTCCAGATAGTCACTAAGCTTGAATGCCAGTAGCTCAACCCACGCTTGATAGAGCCTGACTGCTGATTTGAAATCTTGTGCCAGCATACTTTGCTCCCAGCCAATGCAATCTAACGCAGTGTTCAACGCATCAATAGAAGCTTGTTTGTTTTTGTCTAAGCGCAAATCGTCAAGCGCATTGAAACTTGGAATAACGTTGATAGCAGAGATCACCGCTTTACAAAACACATTCAAATCCACATTAAACTGCGACTGTTGATACAGTCTCGTGATTTCTGGCATATCTCGCAGGGGCTTAATTATCGTTTCTAATTGACGCTTCGCTCCTTGTTCCATAGCCAGACGAACCTCAACAGGCAGAATATGATTAATCCAATAATGGGTATCGCAGTGTTTATTAATCACATACATAAGCGCATAGAGCGTTTGAGTTTCAATCTTACTAATCTCGCCTTGATCATCGTTGCAGAAAAGTAGCTCCCCCTCCTCAGAAATCAGCGTCAGCGTTTGCCCTTCAAAACGCAATAAATCCGCTGTAAACGCCCTTCTCCAATCTATGTGAAGATAGTCACGACAGCCTTTTAAAAACTCACTGGTGACAGTGAACGTGCAGCGACTTGGCATTGGTGACGAAGAATTGAAATGGAATAAGGCGAAGTGATTCTGTTTTATCTGCTGATATAGACGGTCAATGTCTACCTTTGAATAGTGCACGACAAAAGGTAAATCATATCGTTGAGAAAGTTGCGTAAGCTTATGAGTAACAAGGGCTAACCTCTGTTTTACACCCGTTGCTGATTGTGCGTTTTTGAGTTTGTCGGGAAATTGAGTGATCACCAATTCGTAATTATTTCTCTCTTCGACCCTCAAACCTTCAAAATCTTTATGTTGGTTTAATTGCTCTATCTCACTAAAAAATCGCTGCCTACTCATGCCGTTCCTCCTGTCTTAGCTCCATACCATCGACTTACCACAGCCCTGAAATATTGCAAATTAACTTAGTCGTGGTAAGAGATATAGAGAGCCAATTGAAGGAGGAGTAATGAATGACACACTAAATCAGATAGAGGATGAATTACACAACGGTGACGTATCAGGCGTCATTAATTTCATTATCAATGACAGCGACTTTAAGAGCCTGTTTGAACAAGCATTAAAGAAGCAGCGAATACCCAAAGAGAGTTTCAATCGC
This sequence comes from Vibrio sp. 10N.261.46.A3, assembly GCF_041472995.1. Classification (NCBI taxonomy): domain Bacteria; kingdom Pseudomonadati; phylum Pseudomonadota; class Gammaproteobacteria; order Vibrionales; family Vibrionaceae; genus Vibrio; species Vibrio sp. 10N.261.46.A3. The sequence continues at coordinate 114,809 of NZ_JBFRRH010000026.1, forward strand.
CAGTTTTTCCGCTCAAAGCCACAACTGCCAATTATCAGGCATTCTGATTACCGACGCCTATTACTCAGTTGTGATTCGGTTTCCGACGCTGATTCACTATTTTTGATACAGTTTTTTAAACCGCTATTGCACCAGTATCAGGCCCAGCAAGCCATTGCCTATGAAAAAGAAGTCAGCGAAATCATTCAAGAGATATTGAAGCGAGGTGACAAGTGAAGCCGCTGCTAAATCAACTGAACAACTACACGTCCATTCTCGACATAGAACACGTATACGCCATTACAGGTAAAGATTATTCAGCGTTTCTCAAACAATACCGACACGTGGTTTATTTAACTGGACTGACTCAATATTGGCAGCTCCAATTGAAAAAACGTCGCACAGCCAGTAACCGAAAGCACTTTCGAGACGCACGAAAGGCGCAAGCGAATGAATATAAAAGGCTCACATCACAGATTTATCAAGATACTCACATTGATATCAATCGCAGTTACAGCCATGACGAGGTGTTTGATTTAATGGTGGAGCAACACTCTCGCTTTCATATCGTTTTAAGCGTCTATGCCAAACCATTGCTTGCAGCAATTCAATACGCTAAAGCCAATACGGTGTTATGGCAACGCTTCAAACAAGAATTGCGCCTTGTCGGGATAGATTATCGCTCTGTAACAAGCCTTCTCAAAGTCATTTACTACCAGAACGAGACGGATTATGACTATTGCTTAGACGCAATCTATAATCAGTTTCAATCCTTTTACCAGCACGAGACTGACCGTGATTTTGAAACATTAGTCTTGGAAGCAATGAGCTTTGATTTGATTTTCACCAACACAACTCCGTGCTTTAAAAGAGACAATCTACGCATTACGTTTCCTGAATTGTTTATCATCAAAGCCTGTTTATCACAGGCAATTAACTCTGGGTAACGTTATCGGTAATTCGACATTTCAATCACATTATTGTTCGCAGTTTCACGACTACTTTGAAAGTGATCGAACCAAAATTGGTAAAAATTATCTTTTGCGTAGAAGTAAGATTTATCTCCCTTCTTTTTTCTTGGGATACTGCCAGCGGTAACGCTAAAACGTAAAAAATCCATCCGATTGGAGAGCATACCAACTTCGCTGCATAAACCTTCAAAATGCCAAGCTACTTCATTTAAATGAGCCTGAACACTTCGATCATTTCTCTTATGAAAAGCTACCGACTGAATGTATCGGTCATACGTATCAATAAACTCTGATGCAACTTCCTGAGAAGATTGGTTTACATCGATAAAATAGCGAAAATTAGCTTTAAGCTGCTCTTCAAACTGATTCAAGAAGTGGATCTCGTCGCCTTTTTTCCCTGCGGCAAAAGCCAAGCAATAACGAGTATCAAAGTCCATAACAAGAAAATACTTTTTACGCTTTATTGAAACGCAATGAACCACCCACTGCCATTGAAAACCTTCTGTTCGCTTTAAGTCATCATCATAACTAAAACTCACACGAGAAAGATCTTTTTCTATCGACTCTGTAATTGTTTTATCTGGTGCTGGTGTTAGGCAAGTGAGTTTTTCACCACTTCGAGTCACGGTAAAAAAATCAGCAGCAGCTTTGGTGCAATTAAAGACAATCATAAGCACATAATTCGGTTATAGGTTTTAAACATACTAACGCTCTTTCAGGCTGATTCAAGTGATTAAGCAAGTCCTCAGGGTGAACCTACCGAGAAAGATTAACCCCAAATTAAGGTTTTCGTTTTAAGCGTGGTTTGCGGCTTTTAGGTTGTGTCGAGACAGGAAGTAAAAACGCTTGCTGCACGACGCTCTCACACGCCACATAAAGCTTCGTCAGAGCAAGATCACTCAATAATCTGTGTAACAGCGTTTCTGCGTCCTGCTCTCGATACTCTGACCAATATGAGAGCGGTTTGTCTTGAAGCACAAACTGACAATGTAGATAGGTATCGAACACCACATTCATCGCCTCAGCTAAACACGATTGATCCACGGCTTTATTGTGCAGTAAAAGGTCGCTTTCCACTTGTTTTAACACTTGCTCAAACATACTGTTCACGAAAGGTTGATTAGCGGATAGAAACGCTTGAATGAAAGCCTCTTCCCTCTGTCTTTGAGTATCTACACGCTCCATATCTGCCCCAAAAACAGGACTAAAATAACTCAGTGTCAGCAACTCTAATACTGTCATGGTTTCATCCTTGGATAGATCTGATTCGGCTGTGCTGCCAGTTTGTTTTGCTTGATATGAGCAATCTCTTCTCTAATTTTATCCAATTCATTTTGGTATTCTCGGTCAAGATCAAAGACACAAGACGGCTCTTCTTTAAGTGGTGGCTTTTCTGGGGTGTAGACTGCGTCAATCACACGTTGGTCGATCTTCTTCGAGAAAGTCACCGCATTCACATCGAACAACTGATCACGTTCAATCACCGCTACTGCCTTTTTCAAGTTTGACACCCCTTGGACAGTATAAGGAAAAGCACTGATATGCTTACTTTGACAAGCCAGTAAAGCATTGAGAAGTTCGTCACTGCTTGGGATTTTATCGAGCACGATATGATCAATACTGCCGATCAATTCTGGCATAGCGAAAGGTCGAGACTTTCCTTCTTGATAGTAATGTGAGGGAGATACGGGCTGCGCTAATTGCTTAATCTTTTTATCCAGCTCAACAAGCTGCGTTTGTCGTTGCCTGTAAGCTTGAAGTTGCTTTGAAATATGGACAGGTGTTTCTTCACCTTTGCAAGCTAAATCAGCAACAGCAGACAAGCTCAATACCCCGTCATTCCATTCCGCTGGATAGAAAGAAGAGAAATCACAGGTTGGTAATGGTCTATCGTTGAATTGAGCCAGAAAAGGGTCGCTGTTATTAAACGGGTCAAGCAAAGAAATATCAATATCAGTTCCAATAACGACATTGTTGTTGAGTAAGCTGAGGTTTAAGTCATTTTTCCTGTCTGGATTGAGCTTCATCGCCTGTGCGTCCGTGTTGAAAATCCAATCACTCAATCCCAAATCGTATTGAGCGAGATACAAACCGATTTGCTCGGCATTCTGATACTCAATCAACGCTGCTTTAAATAGATTGAACTGCTCAATACTGGCTAAAAGATTGCGACCTAACACGTGCGTCTTATCAAGAATAAGCTCTGGACGTATCACGTCTTGCTCATAGAAAAACCTAAACAAATCTTGAATATAAGCTTTATCATCCTCTGCGTTTTTACGGGCTGAAAATGCCAAAAATTGCTCGAATAATTCGGGTTTCGCTTCCAGTAAAGCGATGCTTTTTTGAATCATTTTTTCAGTATACTGCTCTCTCATTGCTTTTCTTCCTGTTTCTCTATTCGTGATACCACAAAACGAGCCCTTAACAAGCTCAGAGCAATTTTTTAAGCGAACAAAGACTCAAAATCCCTTTACCTACTGAAATAAATAAAAGCACTTATTTTCAATAAGTTGAATAAAAATAAATCAATGATATGACATCGATATACCCACTAAAAGGAGTGTATCAATGACAAAGAAAAGACTGAGTGCAACTGGCAGCACTACCGCAAAAAAGAGCCAGCAAGACCAAATACTTGACCGTTTATTCGACTATTTTTCAAAGCCGAAAGGGGAAAAACCAACCTCAGATAATGACGTAGACGTGTCATTCTATCGCTCTACGCTTAACGCCTTACCTATCAGTTTTTTTGGAAACCAATACAGCGGTATAAACATTATTATGCTCTTAGCTGACCAACAAAAAATGGCAACCAAAATCCCTTTATACGCCACGTTTAAACAAGCCCAAGAGCTGCTTGAAAAACACAAAGACCAGCTACCAACGCAATCCGAGGACTTTGAACCAAATAAGCCGCTAAAAGGCATTAAACTTGAAAGCGTCGTCGTTAAATATCTGGAAAACTACAAGAAAGATGGTGAGAGGATAAGCAAAGCGCAATTCGAAAAGCTCACTAAGGGTATGAGCTTTAAAGAAATGCGAGACAACGGCTTTGAGTTAAGACGTGGTTTAAAGGGATATAGAGTTTTCGCCCTAGAGAAAATCAAACACCTATTGCCGCAATCCTATATTGACGAGCAGCCTTATTTTGCCAAACAAGATGCTCTCGCCAAGCAGACAATGGTTGAGTCAGAAAAAGACCAAGCGTTTGTCAATCAGGCAAAAATGATTATCGAAGCAATGGGAGTGCCTGTCATTGAAAAAGACGAAGACAGAGCCTATTACAGCGTTAAAGAAGACCATATCGTCATACCACCAAGAGAGAAGTTTAAAAGTGACAAAGCACGTTTTGCTCTGATTCTTCATGAGATCAGCCACAGCACGGGTCATCCATCAAGGTTGGGCAAACAGTCGGGCAAACAGTTGGGCAGAAAGTTAGGCAATCCATTTGGCTCTCAAGCGTATGCAAAAGAAGAGCTTATTGCAGAGACAGCAACACTTTTTATGTGTCTTGATCAAGGCTTAGAAACGTTCCATTCTCACGCTGAATATCTGGAAAGCTGGACGCAGCAATTTGCTGATCAAAAGAAAGCTTTGCTATCAGTGTGCAAGCAAGCCAAACAAGCACAAAGTTACATTTCTGACCGTGTTGAGCAGCACAAATTAAAGCTACAACAAGAAACTCACTATCTCGATTTTTCACAGCAGAGCCAAACGGCTTTACAGAAAGTAATTTGTGATGAAGCCAGTTTTGATCCGACTCTCAACCTCTTAGTGAATCAGTCGATTATCGGGGTCAGATATTTAAGCAACGGCATAGAATTAGTGACCGATTCAGACCAAAGAGTGGAAGTGAGTAATGAGTTGAGCAAAAGCCTTTCGAGAGAAATTGAACGACTGATAACGTCAGAAAAATCAGCGTGTCAAGAAGAGCGAAAAAAGCACATTGGCGTGGGTCGTAGGGCTGGACTGAGCGTATGACCGTCCAAGAACGGCAAAAGCCCATAAATGGGCTTTGCTGCAATCCGTTGAAATGTCGTTTAGAGTATTCCCCTCTCTCGTAAAATGACGTCGATAAACCAACCTAAATCATACGTCGTCTCGGCTTCATTCCGCAGCTCGTCTTCAATCATATAAAGGTTTTGAAGCGATAATTCGTCGTGCCAGTCCAAGCTCTCAACCACCAATAATCTGGCGTAATTCGGCAATAGGTGAAAGATTTCTAACGGGTATGTCACACCAAAATCACGAACGACTTGTTCAGCGGTTTCTTCATTCACCTTTCCCGATTGTTCGACCTTATTGAGCCATTGGTTGTGGAGCGTATTTAACGACCACAGCTCAATTTTCTGAATACATTCTCTATATACCGTTTTATCACTTTGCGTAATCATAACTGCACGAGGACTTTCATAACTAAGAATCTGTTTAGCGAAACACACATTGCAGGTGACGACGGCGGATACTCTTCCATACCCAGTTTTAAAATCAGTCAAATCGCAATCGTTAGAATGGCAATGCCAGCAATTAGACTTAACATTTGACTTATACTCAATTCGTCCCATTTTTGTTCTCCTTTGTATTGATTCGATTAATGGCTATATCAAAGTATTTTTTATTGCTTTCAACACCGATAAAATCACGGTTTAACTTCTTACAAGCGACTGCTGTGGTGCCACTACCCAGAAAACAATCGAGCACAGTATCACCTTCTTTACTGCTGTTTCTGATCAATCGCTCAACCAATGGCAAGGGCTTCACAGTAGGGTGTCCCCAACGGTGTTTTTCGCCTGTATTCATTGCGTCCTGATATAATGTCGAAGCGTCTTCATAACAAGCTGGTTTACAGTAGCCCCCCTTTCTAACATAAAGAACGTATTCCGTATCAGAGTTATATTTATTACTAAATGTAGGCGCAGCGTTAGTTTTATGATATTTAATCAAATCAAAGCTACACTTTTTACCATTTACAAAATAACTCATAAGCATTGGTAACTGGGCTTTATTACAAAATAGATACATATTGATTTTTTTATTAACCCTTACCAACTCGTTTAATATTCTCATATCAAAACCATTAGTTAGATTGTTCTCTTCAAGCTTATCAAATATATTTTGAAGAGAGTTATTGAGTTTACTCCCTCCACCTGTTTTTGTGTTCTCCAGCAAATAAGGTGGATCAATCACAATCAAATCCACACTGTTATCGGGTAAGTTTTTCAAAATATCACGACAATCCGCATTAAATATCTGTATATTACTCATAATTACTTCCTCTTGTTTAATATTATTAATTCAACATTGAATTGATAGAATTGCTTTTATTTACTTCTCTGACAAACACCCAGCGACTGCCCTTCTTGCAGTTTTGATAGTCACCTTTGTAATATCTGTCTGCCTTTAAGTTCCTAAAATAAGGAACTCTATACTTTATCTTTTTACCCCCTCTTATTTTTTCGTGTTTCTTATTAGTCGGTTTCACTCTCAATGGTTTGTATTGACTCAGTTTTTTATCTTTTGGTGCGATAATGCAAGACTTGGGAAAACCCTTCACTAATTTTTTCCCTTCCGTTGCAGAGTGATAAGCAAATAGCTTTAAAACAAACTTAAAAAGCTCATAACCTGGTTCACTTTTATTGTTCAACTGGGTAAGATCTTCGGTGTCGAGCTTAATACTTCTTATATCTCCGCACTTCATAGTTGTATAAACATTAATATGTGTCCTATTTAAACACTCTTCACTATAATCATTACTATCTACCTCCCAGATCTTTAATAACTCTCTTACGGTCATAATACTCACCAAACAATTTTTAACCTCCATTCCAGATAAGTAGCAGCCACTAGGAAAGCATATAGAGAATGTTTTGTATGGAAAATCAAAATCGACATTATTAAAGTTATCAAACTTTGAACCTTTCAAACTTTGAAATAATTCCTTATTTTCGATAAAAACAACTTGTCTTCCTTTTGACTCCCAATAAGCTTCTTCAAGCATAAAATAAACATACTCATGAGGTTTATCATGACCTAAATCAATTTCACCTTGTTCATGTAAAATACAATACTTTTTATGTATGTTAATAAAATCCCTGAATGAATAATTATTTTTACCATATAGTTTTTTTAACTCCCTAGTTATAAAGTAATTGTTTCTTGCTGTTTCAAACTTAGTTTTATAAAGGTTATATGACATATTTTCTTCTCCAATTAGTCAATTTTTGGTTGTAACAATCCCCACCCCATACAGGCGTTATTTTTTAAAATGTGTATTAAATAAAAATATTAAAAAATTAACTTTGTATTATGGCGGAGACCAAAAATAAAAAGGGAAGATAAATGAAATGCTAATCGTCAGACGTGATCGAGCCTTACCAGTAAAGGTAATAGCGATATGAACGTGATCGATAAAGTGAGTGACAATACGAGTAGTATTGTGTTTTGAATGAGCTTGGCAAAGCAAGCATTGAGCAATGTGGGTTAATGGTTTTTTCATTGGTTTTCTCCTCTTTTACAACCAGTGTTAAAGCAGAGAAAACCGTGTTCAAAAATATCAAGACAGATCTGTATCGGTAAGACAGATTTAATCTCAAAGCAAAACACTGAGGCAAACCCAATGTCTTTACAATTTTTTGAACTTTATTCATTGCACACAATGGCAATGAAAAGAAGTCGTCTTTGCTTATTTTGGTGTAAAAGTGGAGAACAATTCACTACCACTTAAACATAGTGTGTTTGGAAGAATGTCTCTTCTCAAACTGTGGACGCTATACTAGCAATAAACATATCCTTAGTCAAGAACTTTTTTGATCTTTTTGTTGACTTTAAGATAGAACCATGAGTCAAACTTGACTGTTTTTGTTTTTGGGAGTTGAACTGGCGTCCGAAAACGGTCTTCATTCAATCGAAACACCTGAAAATAAACAAGCGAAATGCGTGTTCATAGGTGAGCCACACAAAACTTGAAAAGTGAGCCACACGGGTGTTACACTCTCCACCAAGCTCAAAATTAAAACATTTAAAATCAAAAACTTATTTACAAAAACAAACAGAAACGCCCACCTGTGAGACACACGCCAGCTCCACCAAACACGTGTATCGGGACGTCTCAGGACGTCCCGTTTTTGGTTTTAAACCCTTGAAAAGTCTTAATTGATCAGTATCAAGGCGTCTCACTGAATTTCATCTAATCTCTTCCATGAAGTAACATTCAATGTAACACGACTCTTAGAACATCACTTTCAGTGTTACATTAAGCAAGGAAGAAATAAAAATGGCGAGAATAGTCAAACCTTTATCACCCACACAAGTGAGTAAAGCAAAACCTAAAGATAAAGAATACAGTCTTGGCGATGGTAATGGTTTACTTTTGCGTATCAAACCAAACGGTACAAAGTCTTGGATATTTAACTACATGCACCCTGTTACCAAGAAACGAAAAAATATCGGTCTTGGTATCTATCCCGATATTACGCTAGCGTCAGCACGGGTGAAAACCAGAGAATTCCGCCAGCTTGTCGCTGAAAAAATCGACCCACAGACTCATCGAAACAATGAAGCGACTGCCGAACAATTAGCAGTTGAAACAACGTTAAAACATGTCGCTAAAGAATGGTTCGAAGTTAAAAAACACTCCATTACTCTCGGTTATGCAAAAGATATCTGGCGCTCACTAGAGCTCCACATTTTTCCAAATCTAGGGCAGCTACCGATTCGCGATCTTCTTGCTCCTACTGTTATTAAGCAACTACGGCCACTAGAACAGAAAGGCTCATTAGAAACAGTTAAACGAGTCTGTCAGCGCTTGAATGATATCATGGTTTTCGCAGTGAACTGTGGTGTTATACATTCAAACCCGTTGCAAGGAATTAAAGACGCATTCAAGAAGCCTAAAGTTGAGCATATGAAAACGCTCGCCCCTGATGAGCTTCCAGTACTAATGAATTCAATGTCAAATGCGAACATCAAGCTAATGACGCGATGTGCTTTTGAGTTTCAGCTTCATACTTTGACTAGACCATCAGAGAGCGCTCAAGCTCAATGGCATGAAATAGACTTCGACAATAGACTCTGGATCATCCCTGAGCAAAAGATGAAAAGCCGCAGAGTTCATAAAATCCCACTTTCAGATGCTACCATACAACTTCTTCGGTTCATGGAGCCGATTTCCAAGGGAAAAAGATATGTATTTGCCAGCGATACTAGTAAAAGCGGGCATATTAACACCCAGAGCGTTAACACAGCTCTGAAGCGAGCGGGATTGACGGGGAAACTAGTCAGTCATGGTATGCGCTCGATTGGTAGTACAGCTTTAAACGAACAGGGCTTTAATCGAGATGCTATCGAACTGTCTTTGGCACATGTTGATAAAAATACGATCCGAGATATCTACAACAACGCCCAATATCTGGATGAGAGAAGAGAAATCATGCAATGGTGGAGCAATTTCATCCATGACGCAGCCAAAAGTGCTAATACTATCGCAAAGCCTATATTGGATAACTAAACACCACCACGTGACACAAATCACAATAGCCATGTAATTTTCATGGCTTTTCTTTACAGACTTAAGATATTCGATCTAGTCTCTCTGCGTCGTTCAGAGACTCACTCTGTATCAACCGACTGACTTGAAAGGAGAAAGTGAAACTAAATTAAACTTGAAGTTTGCTACTTTATCGATAGCAACTTATTACCTACTTTTTTATCGCTCATTTAATAGCATTTCGCTGAGCACTAGTACTCATAGTTTTAAAAACCTAAATTTCAACAACCGCTTGATTAATAAGCATAAAAACACAGGTTTTCTATGAGCAATAACTTCAAGATCGAACGTAAGCATGACGTTCTAGCACGTGTTCCATTCTCCAAAGCAACTCTTCACCGCAAGATCAATGATGGTACTTTCCCACCTTCGATCCCCCTGGGTGCGAACTCCGTTGGCTTTCTCTCTCACGAAATCGACTCCATAATCGCTGCAATGGCTCTTGGTAAAGACCTGAGAGATCTTGTTTCTGAACTAGTCGAAAGACGTCAATCGTTATTTGAAGAGACTTATTATACAGCGCTAGCTGCATAACTCGCTTTCTTAGCATGCATCGCATGCTGCTAAAAAGTGGGATTTCTCTTATGTATATATAAATAACAAAAGATCCCACTTCTTACCCATCAATGAACATAAGAAGTTTGAGACATGACAACTATCGCAACAAGCTTGGCATCTGAGCACCTACTCTTAAATACTGCAAACACCAACAAGATTACGCTGCTATCGAACAGAGATATAAAACTCTCATCGGTTGACTCTAGGTTGATCGCCTTATCAAATCATAGTGAACTGGACAAAGTCGTAAACTATTACCACGACTCCGTTGGCACTGTTACCCATGTGGTTATTGACTCGCAAAAACACTTGAACACCGCTATCTATGTTTTGCAGAAGAACTTTTTCACTACTCGGCTGCCCGTTTTAGACATCAAATCAAAAGTAACTTTATGCCCAAAACGAAGAAGTACCGAGTATTTATTAGCACTGTACAATCTGGCTCCACGCCAAGAATACCTTCAAATGATAGCTAAAAACTTAAGCCATCAGTTTCCCCTAATGTCATTAGACCCAAAAGAAATCATAGGTAAGCTGATTGCGAGCGATCACCCCATTTTCGACGAGTTACTCATACAGTTGAAACGAGAAATATCGGAGCGTAAAAAGACAGTTTATGATCACTCACTCATATCCGAGTCTTTCAGTTGCCAGCGCTTCAAAACGTTAAACTCAATTGATCTTAAACATGAACTAAATAAGTGCTCAACACTAGCAATAAAAGCCGCTACTGGCACAGGAAAGACAAAACGTTTGTTTGGCCCGCTTGCACAACATGCAAGCGAAAAAGAGCGAGTTGTGTACGTGTCTCACTTGATAGCCTTGGTTGAACAGTTTTGCCGTGACAACCAAGCTACGTCTTACTCTTCAAGTAATCTCTATGAAATTGAAAGCTGTGAAGCTTTTGGTGTTGTTATAAACAGCATCTATAAAGATATGTTTTTGGATAAACTAGCTAACTGCCACACGCTGATCATCGACGAATTTGAAAAAGTGTTAAAATCAGTTGTTTACTCTGATGACAACCAGCAGATGAAGCGTAACAAGGTATTTGATTCCTTATGTTACGCAATAGAAAAAGCGCCCAATGTCATCGTCGGAGACGCCGACCTATCTAATATTAGTCTGGACTTTATTCAAGGGCTAAGAGGGAAGCTAAAAGTGCTACATTGCACCGAAAACCCTTACACGAACATTCATGCTATCGTGAAAGACAAAGCCACCTACCTGACGAGTGAGATAAGTCAAAGACTTTGGTCAGATAAGGCTTTTCTGTTTGATTCAGTCAACACCCTCAAACGTACAGCAAAAGCGTTAGGTTTTGTAAATGACAAGAACCTATATTGTGAGGCGTCAGCTCTAAAGCAAGATGTCTTAATCCTTCACGGCGACAATAAGGGACTAGAGGAGCAGAAGGAGCTTCTTTCAAACCCAAACATTCATATTCATAAATACCGTGCTATTCTCGTCTCGCCCTGTTTAGCTTCTGGTTTTTCAATAACTTCTCACTTCACTAATAGAGTGACGGTCATAGCCGACAAAACACTATGTCCACGCGAACTGATCAACTTTGCTAGACGATTTCGTAGCGCTCGTGAGATCGTATTTGCAGTCAACAGCACTAAAGAAGTTGTAACACAAGATACTCCTCTGGCGCTTAAAGGACACAAACAAGAATGGTTTAACTGGATGAGGAAATTTAAATCTCGTGTTGGGCAACTAAACTCAGCGCTGGATGCAAGCCTCTTCTTCACACTAGAGCATCTTGGATTCAAAACGACGATAGAAAGTCATAAAGCTTCAGATTTGCTTAGTGTCATGCGCCAGATCCGCCAGGATTCTCGTGCATATTTCAAAAGCTTAGTTAAAGCAATTCTTGAAGCAGAGGACATACAACTGAGTGCGCTCTCGACAGCTCTTAGAAGCAACGCCATCATTAGCGAACTCGAACCCGCTATCATTCGCTCGACCATAAGGCAATACTATCGTCTTGAAACATTGACTGAAGAAGATGTTCACTTTCACTTCCAGTTTGATAGAAGTATCTTCTCGCTACTACCTTTGGTACGAGATGATGAGGAACTCAAGCTAGATGATGAAATCAATCAATTAGATGTCGATATTGCTCAGTTTCTTCATTCAGTTCTGCTTTTAGATGACCTGTTCGATGAAGCAAAATCTAAGGTGTTTTTAAATCAGGATGATATGGTCTCAATTTCCGAGAAAGTACTATCAAAACGAGAGGCCTTAGCGCTTGTCTTTAACAACGATAAACTCAAAAGAAAAAAAGTTGACTCGCAGAAGAAAGCAACTCAGTTCATAAGAAAAATATTATGGTCATTAGGCTTCAAACTCGGCAATTTTAGTCCAACGACGAGGCGAGCCAGAGTGTCACTAGATCCGAGAGCGAACCAATATCGTACCTATATCCGTCAGAAGCTAGAACTCCCTCCTACTCCTTAACGATTCTTCAGTCGAATAAGAATTACAAACATATAGAGCAAAATTGTCTGAGGCTCCGTCGCCTTTGCCTCAGACAAAATACAGGCGAACCCCATAGCCTATGAAGACTCAACGCTCTATCTACTCATTTAAATAAAGCTCAGCCATCCCATCCAATCGGCTTTTCACTTCTTTCCAATGAGGCATCACGCTTGTTAGTAAGCGCCAAAACCGTTCACTGTGATTGTGTTCTGCAATATGACAAAGTTCATGCAATATCACGTAATCAATACACTCTTTAGGAGCTTTGATTAGGTGAGGGTTGAGCATCAGATTTCCTTTGGCAGAGCAGCTTCCCCATTGCTTCGCCATGGAAAGAACACGAAAGCTGGGTATTCCCTTTACCCATGCTGCTTGTGGTAGTAGCTCGGATAGGCGCTCGTGAAAAATGCGCTCAGCACGTACCAGATACCAGTTCCGAACCAAAGCCTTTACCATAGCTTTTTTATCATCATTGAACCGTGTCAGGGTAACCAGGAGCTTACCTCGGCTCATTTTTACCGAAGGTAAAGCATCTCCATCTTCAACGACTTTAAGCACATAACGTCTACCAAGGTAAAACTGCATCTCTCCACTAACATAATGTTTCGGCTGCACATACTCCAAATGGCTGCGAAACTCTTTAAGTGCGTCGTAGATCCACTTGGCTCGTTTCATTACTGCTTCATGAATGTCACTACGCTGAGCATCTTCTGGAGCCGTGATAATAACCTCGCAGTTTGGATGAACTTTGATAGTTATTTTGCGTTTCTTGCTTTCTAGATGAGACTTACGAACAACCTCATAGCTAACAGCTTCATCACCATAGATGAAGCTGTATTCCTCTCTGTTATCTTCTTTTGAATTTACCGATGCCATTAATGATGACCTGCAACGCCAAGGCGAGTAATCTGGATAACGTCAGCGATGATGACCTTGGCTGTATCCATGCCGATTGCTTTAAACAAAACAGGCAATAGTTTACGGCGGATTTGGTTCTCGATTTCTTGTGGGTTAATGGAGAACTCTGCAACCGACGCTGTAACTACCTCATCAATTTGCATTGCATAGTTGAAGCGCTCTTCTTCACTGAGGCTGGCTACATCTGATAAGTGCTTTAAGAACAGCCCAAAGTAAGCCTGTACATGTCGCTTAATCTTAGGGTCTAGCTCCGCAAAACGATCAGTTGGCATGCCTTCAACATTTCGCTCTTTAACTTGCTCTTCAAAATCAGCAAACAACAAGTATTGCTTCACTGGAGCATCAAACATCTCTTTAGCTTGTTCAATGGCTTGTTTTAGCAACTTAGAAAAGTATTCCTGAGCATATGGGTCGTCAGCAAGATCCTGATCAATCATCTTAGTGACACGACCAGTGATAGCATCTTTTTTGTTACGAGCTTCATCGTCCGTTAAATCTTCAGGTTTAACGTCTTTACCCATATTACCAACAAGATAAGCCCCCTTAGGCTCTTGAATCTCTACGCCACCGATGTGTTTATCTAGCATGGTACGAATATTTTCGGCGTACTCGTCGTAATCCACTGTCTCTTCCGCATCTTCACGTACTTGCCTTCGTAGCTCAGACATTGATTTCAGCGTTTTTTTGTATAGTTCACGCTTATCATCAAAGCTCTTATCCTCAAAGTATGTGGCTGATTGTAGAGCAACCTTCAAGCAGTTTGAAAATGCGGTAAGCGCGGCATAGAAGTCTTCACGTTTCTTTTGATTGGTATCGATTAGTTGACCATCAATCGTATCAATCTTCGGTGCAAGCACTTGACGCAGCGCTGGGCCATCTTGTTTATTGGGTACTTCTTCAAAAATTGCCCACAGATCATTGTAAAATCCAGGCAGCTTCTTATACTCGGTGTCCATGCGATGGTAGAGACCTTTTAGGTCATCGATATCAAAGCCACCCTTGATACGTTCCTCTAGCTCTTGATAGCTGGCAATAGATGCGTCTAGCTCTTTCAAGATACCGCGATAATCAATGAGGTAACCAAACTGCTTTTTCTGGTGCAGGCGGTTTACACGAGCTATAGCTTGGATCAAGTTATGTTGCTTCAATGGCTTATCGATATAGAGCACGGTGTTTTTCGGCTCATCAAAACCAGTGAGTAACTTATCCACAACAATCATGATGTCAGGGCCATCTTCCTTGCCAAACTCATCGATAATGTGTTGGGTGTAAGCTTTCTCGTCTTGGCTACCTACATTCTCTTTCCACCAATTTTGTACGATATCTTTGCTTTCACCGTCAACTGTGTCATGCCCCTCACGTGTATCTGGAGGCGACATGGCAACGACCGAGGTAACTTTGCCTATTTGGTCGAGAAGCTTCTTATATTGGATGGCAGAGGCTTTAGAGTCACAAGCAAGTTGTCCCTTTAAGCCTTGATTCTTAAAGTTCTGGAAGTGGTCTGAAATATCGTGAGCAATTAACTCTAAGCGACCTTCGGTTTGATAGATCTGGCCTTTTTGTGCAAATTTTTTCTTTAAGTCTGTGCGTTGCTTTTCTGTGAGGGTATCGGTAATGCGGTCGAACCAGGCATCAATGGCTTTGTCATTAGTGCTTAGATCTGGGATACGCTCTTCATACAATAGCGGAGTAACGGTTTTATCTTCTACCGCTTGCTGCATAGTGTAGGAGTGAATGATCTTACCGAACTTGTTTTCAGTCTTATCATCTTGCAACAGTGGTGTGCCAGTAAAGCCTATATACGCGGCTCTAGGCAAGGCTTGTTGCATACGGATATTGTTCTCACCATTTTGGCTACGATGGCCTTCATCAACCAGCACAATAATGTCTGGGCTATCGTTATAGCACTCAGGCAACTCAATCGCAGTACCAAACTTATTAATGATGGAGAAGATAATACGCTCGTTCCCTTTTCCTATTTGTTCAGCAAGGCGGCGACCTGTGGTTGCCATAGCTGACTTTTTGTCTTTGTCAGACAAGGCACCGCCAGAGGCGAAGGTGCGGGCGAGTTGGTCTTCTAGGTCGACACGGTCAGTTACCACGACGACGCGACATTTAGCCAGCTCTTTTAGCCAAATGAGTGCCTTGGATAGAAACACCATGGTGAACGACTTACCAGAACCCGTGGTGTGCCAGATCACTCCACCATTACGTGCACCTTTCTCATCAAATGAGGTGACGCGTTCAATCAATGCTTTAATGCCGAACACTTGTTGATAACGAGCAACGATTTTGCCAGCTTTCTTATCAAACAAGGTGAATAGTTGGGTCATTTCCAATAATCGGTCATGTCGTAACAAAGACACCAACAAACGGTCTTGGTCGGTTACCACAAGGTCACCACCTGCAATAAGCGACAGGTACTCATCGCGAACTTTGGCAGGACGGTGGTTGAAGATAAGATCCAGTTTATCTTGAGGCAGTGCTGTGTTTTTCAAACGTTCAAAGGTAGCTTCGGTGATTTCTTCTTCTTTCCACTTAGCCCAAAACTTTTCAGGTGTTCCGCAGGTAGCGTATAGCCCTTCATGACCATTCACAGAGAGCAGTAGTTGGCTGTAAGCAAACAGATGAGGGATCTCATCTACCTTCTGGTTGCGGATGTTTTGCGAGATGCCTTCGGCAACCGTTGGTTTTCCCTCGGAAGATGAATCAGGGCGTTTTGCTTCTATGACTACCCAAGGCAAGCCATTTACAAAACAAACCACATCAGGGATGCGTTTACCTGTTCCATGAGCGTTGTCGACTTCTAGTTCTTCAGTGAAGTGATATTTATTGTTGCTTGGCGTGCTCCAGTCGATGATGTCGATGGTCGGGTTGGCTTTTTTACCGTCGATAAATTCGGTGACACTGATGCCATATGTGAGGGCGTTATAAAGCTTCTCATTCGCAACCTTTAAGCCTTCATTCATGGCTGGGTTAGCCAGCTCATGAATAATCTTATCGATGGCTGAGTCTGATAACTTGTGCTCTTTGCCCATGAAGGTGTAGGTTTTGTGTTTAAGCACATCACGCAGCACATCAGGCAAGATAACCACGGTTCGGTTGCCTCGCTTCACCAAACACTCGCTCGGTGGAATAAATTGATACCCAAGGTTAGTGAGCAGTGTTAGTGCTGGGATCTTGGCGCTCTGCTCTTCACGGAAATTAGGTACATTGCTTGAGTTGTTCATTATGCTATCCATTGTCTCAATACATTAGCAACCACAGGTGCAAAGGGCTTTAGCTTTCCATTTTCTGGAGTAAGGAGGTCATTTATAACGTCTGCAAGCAGTTCAGGTTCTTCTGCCCAGTCTTCTTCATCTTCTGGTGCAATGGCATGTTCAGTCAATAAAGCGAGAGATAACTGCTTTCTCTTTTCTATGAGGCTCTTGTTGTTTCTCTCGGTATCCCCAAGATTTAAAACTCTTATGGCTTCAATCGCATCAGGGGTTTTACCTGATACACGACCACTGAGTTTAAACACCAAGTCAGTCTCGCATTGAGCCATTAATGGTGTGAGTGGCAAAGGTTGAGATTTATGAGAGTCTCCACATTGCTTTAATGTATTGCAGCTCGCAATGATGTTGCTGAAATCAAGAGTTCTATTCTGATTGAGATCTTGAGCTTCAACATGCTCATTATGACAATCATCTTCATCAGTTAAAGCTTGGCAGCAATGACCGCATAAATAGTACTGCTCTGCAAGCGCTTCTACTCGTATAGCTTGGCGAACAGCACCGTCTTTTAGCTGTCGATATCGTTTATTCGGATTGGCTCGTTTCCAATCTTTCAATTGTTGTGGCTCGTATCCTGCACGTTTAGTTATCTTTCGCAATTCTCAGCTCCTTCTTACGAAGCAAGAGTTTTGCTTTGGATAGTTCTAAGTTATCCGCTGGCAAGTCAACTTCTAAATTTGCTAGCAGTTCTTTTGCCTTACCGATGTTTGAATCATGGATAGCATCAAGCAAGTCACCTATTTTGACATTAACTTGAGCGTTTCGAATATCAGTATCCATAATGTCGAGAAGAACCGAGTTAGCATCTTGGCCGTAAAGTGATGGCAGAGGAGTCACATCATCCTCACCAATCAAGTAAGTTAGAACATCTTTGCTATCGCTGATTACCAAAGGTGAGTGAGTTGTAAGGACAAATTGACAGTTAGGGAACGTATTTGTCAATTGAGCTATCAAGGTACGTTGCCACTTGGGATGTAGGTGCATATCGACTTCATCGATTAGTACAATGCCGTCTCCCATCAGCGGGTTTTCTAAACTTGGGTTCATTACTGCTAATCGTCGCGCAATATCACCAATTAGAGCCATTAAAGACTTCTCCCCTTGAGACAATTGAGCAACGTTTAATGATTGACCATTTTTATCAATTGACATGTGAAGGCGAGGTTTTCGTCGAACTCTGAGGTTGGAAAACTCAGGCATAAACTTATAGATGGCTGAGCGAACTGCGGTCAGTTGCCTGTCTTTGCTTGATGCGTTTAGGCTCTTAAGTTTTGACCATGCTTCTTGGTCATCATCAAAAAGCCCTTTTAGCTGATCCAGGATATCATCGGTTAAACCAGACTCATTCTCAGTATCTTCTCGCTCTCTGAACCACTCAAAAAAACGTCGAAAGTCTACCCCTTGGCTCAATGATTTGTCATAACCATCCAGCTGAAGAAAAGTATGTTTTTCTCTAATTTTCAGTGGAATATCAATGACGACACGCTCTACGGAATAAAAAGCCATTAATGGAAGCGAAGCTTTTTCATCTGATGAAATTTGCTCACGGTAAAAGTCCGCTAGACTGGTTGCTCCCCAGTAATCACTTTTGTGTTCACTCTTCCTAGCTTTGCGAGCTTTTGCTATACGCCATTCAAAGTAGTTTTCATCGAAAGCTTCTAGATCACCATCTTCAATGTTACCAACAACGTGGTTAAAAATATCTACATCAATAGCAGCCGAAGGGCTACCGTTTTTGATAACAAGTTCAGGAATAGGGCTTCCCTTACCTGACTCACTTTGGATACGAGAGACAAGCCAACTCAAAGAGGTGGCTAATGCTTTGAGTATAGAAGTTTTCCCTGAGCCATTATTACCAACAAACACAGTAACGTTACCGTATTGATTGCCAAGAGGAGCTAGAGGGATCTCCAGTTCATCAAAACGTCCAATTTTGTGTAATGTTAACTTTTTAACTTCCATTAGACGGCTACCTCCGTTTGTTTTTCAGCATTAACGCGACGCTTACCCGTCAACAATTGTTGCACTAGTGCCTTTTTCTCTTGCTTGAAGTGAGCAAGTTTTGCTTCAAGCACTTCGATTTCCTTATCGGCAGCGGTGAGGACTGAGGCGATCTTTTTTTGTTCATTAAGTTCTTTTGGAACTACGACTTTATAGAGTTTTAGATAATCGGTAGTTACACGCTTTTGCCCCGCAGAACCTTGCATGTTCATTTCACCCCTAACCCTAAAAGCAGATGTGGTGGTTAGGTAGTATACAAAGTCTGGGGCGTTTCCTTGTTTAGCACGCAATACATGAAACTCAGTGCTACCAAAGCCAATTCCATTTTCTAGATGATTAACTAACGCACCTTTACCGTTTTCAAAACAAGGTGTAATTTTGGCAATTAAAGTGTCTAAGTCTTTAAATGATGTAAATCCTTTAGATACTTCCGAATATGGTTTTTCGTCTGTTCTTAATAGCTTTGCATCTTCAGAAACAGCATCCATAGGCACAAAACTAACTAAGCCGTTTTCAGGCTCTTTTGCTTTTTTAGGGTTTACTTCACATATATCTTTGAGGTGTAACTCTTCCCACTCACCCTCAAACACTTTACCCGTTTTAGGATTGACCAAGCGCTTATTACCCGTCAAAAGCTGCTGCATCAGAGCTTTTTTCTGTTGCTTGCTGGTTTCAATCAGCTTTTCAGTAATGGTAATTACCTTGTCCCATGTTGATAGGATCTGCCCAATTTTTAGTTGTTCACTAATAGTTGGAATGGGCACAACAATTTTTTTTAATTCAGATAAGTGAACACGTTTCTTTTCATTCAATGTACCTAGAGCAACACGTTCATACATGTAGTTCATAGCTGTTGACTTTAAGAAAGAGTTTAAGTAATCGGTATCAACAAGTTTTGATGCACTAACAACATTGTAATAACCAGAAACTAATACAGGTTCAGAGTGCTCTGACTTCGAGATTGCACCAAATCGGAGATTCATTGGGTTTATGACAATATCGTTTGGGTGTACGCATTTATATTTATTCTCCTTCTGATTTTTTAATAGGAATTCTCGGTTGTAACGTTCTGACTTTTCAACAACTCCATCTTCAATAGTCAAACTACATAGCTTTAAAGAACCATCATTTACTCTAGAATCTTTTCGCTCTTTTATAAGGTTTTCAATCGGAAGATAAGTCCAACTTTCTATTGGTTTACCAAAGTTTTTTTCCCAGTGAAGTATTTCGAACGAATAGTTATCCGACATAACCCAACTCCTCTAGGTAAACCGCCATTTCCGCTTCAAGATCAGATAGTTCACTTTGTAAAGCTAAGCGTTCAGTACGTACCGACACTAAATCAATCTCTTCCTCCTCCTCAAAAGTATCCACATAACGAGGGATATTGAGGTTATAGTCGTTCTCGGCAATCTCTTCTAGCGAAGCTAGGTATGAGTATTTGTCGGTGGTTTCACGTGCTTTGTAGGTATCGACAATCTTTTGAATGTTATCTGGCGTAAGCTGGTTTTGGTTCTTACCAGACTTGAACTCACGAGAAGCATCGATAAACAGTACCTTATTATCGTCTTTCTGCTTTTTGAAGATAAGGATTGCAGCAGGGATACCAGTTCCAAAGAACAACTTCTCAGGTAGACCAATTACAGCATCTAGCAGGTTTTCATCAATCAGCTGTTTACGAATTTTCCCTTCAGACGATGCACGGAACAGAACACCATGAGGCACAACCACTCCCATACGACCTGTTTGCGGTTTTAGTGTCTCAATCATGTGTGAGATAAATGCATAATCACCTTTGGTCTTCGGTGGAATACCACGACGGAAGCGACCAAAATGGTCGTTACCAGCATCTTCAAAGCCCCATTTATCAAGCGAGAACGGAGGGTTGGCTGTTACTATGTCAAAGTGTAACAGACCGCCTTCTTTGTCTTGTAGCTTAGGGTTACGGATAGTGTCACCCCATTCGATGCGATGGTTGTCTTCACCATGCAAGAACATGTTCATCTTCGCCAGTGACCACGTTGAACCAATCGCTTCCTGACCAAACAGTGCATACTGCTTAGAGCCTGTAAAGTTGCGCTGTACTTGCTTACCACATTTCATCAATAGTGAGCCTGAACCACATGCTGGATCACAGATACTATCGCCTTGTTGTGGCTCTAGGATAATCGAGAGTAGGTCAGATACCTCTGGTGGGGTATAGAATTCACCCGCAGATTTGCCGCTGCCAGCAGCGAAGTGTTTGATGAGGTACTCGTAGGCGTTACCAATCACGTCCAGTGAACCAACGCGGCTTGGGCGAAGGTTTAGAGTATCTTTACCAAAGTCTTCTAATAGGTGACGTAGGATATCGTTTTTCTGCTTTTCATCACCGAGTTTGTCAGTATTAAAGCTGATGTCTTGGAATACGTTCTTTAGCTTAGTGCCATTGGCTTCTTCGATGGCATGCAATGCTTGGTCGATACGAGAGCCGTTGCCTGCTTCGTGGCGAGCATCGTAGAGATCCCAGAAAGTTGAACCTGTTGGGATTTGGAAAGATTGGGTGCTCATCATCTCAGCGATTAGCTCTGGTTCATCGCCGTACTCTGCTTTCAGCTCTTCGTACTTGTCTTTATGTACATCAGAGATGTACTTCAAGAACAGCATGGTCAGGATAAAGTCTTTGTAGATAGATGGATCTACCGTGCCTCGGAACGTGTCACAAGCAGACCAGACAGCTTTATTGATTTCATTTTGGTTAATTGGTGTATATGGCATCTTGTCCTAGCCTTTAATCGTTTGAATTTTGGATTAAGTCTGTAGCAATCGCATTTAATTGCTGCTGACGGTTATTAATAAGCTTATGAAGCAGAGCGTTTTCTTTAACGCTAGCCTCATAGAGTTTGGCAATCGTGTTTTGTTGAGCAATATCTGGAATAGCAAGCTCTACATCACCTAACACAGGTTTACGTATATTGATTTGTGTGCTGCCCTCTGCGCTTTTGCGAAGGTACTGCTGTACAGGCTTCTGGTTAAGCTGCCAAGCGATAAACAGAGGGTTCACTGATTCTCGGAATGATGATTTGATACGTATCTGAAATAGGCTAGGGGAGCAGGTCACGTGCTCTAAATCTCCAGATACGTGAGCTGCGAAATTACGCATACCTTTAGCTATAAACAGTACATCACCATCTTGGAGCCAGGTTGGTTGCTTCTTCCCTGTCGGCTCAGTTTGAACCAAATCACGGAGCAGTAACTCGCCAAGGTCACTGATATCCTTAGCCTGTACAACCCGCACAGATCCATTCTTATCGTGCTTAATTGACCCTCGAAACGGATAGCCAGCTTGAATATCAGCAATTTCTGCTAGACGTTGCTTCATTCCAATACCTCAAGTTCTAAGTTGTATTCATTGTGTTTTACTTCACTTGATAGGTCAAGAAAAAATGCAGAATTTAAAAACTGCAAAAATATCTTGACGAACTTTTGAACTAATTATAGGATTATTTGCAGTAAACGAATGGAGCAAAAATCATGAGTAGACAGAAAGCAGTGCAAAACGGTAAAGCATTTGAGTCAAAGATCTTTGCAGTACTCAAGCAATTGTCTGGTGTGAATGTCATCAAAGATATTCCATATCCATCTATCTACAGTGCCTATTCAACTAAGCACAAAACTAAGATGGAGTTCAGAGCTGAGAACATCACTTTGACATTTGAAACGCTGGACTATCAGGGGAACAAGATCACTAAAACTCGATTATTTAGCTCACTAAACATCGAATGTAAGTATCAAGAAGATTCGGGCACAACTGACGAGAAATACCCGTTGGTCTATGAGAACGCATTGATTAGTGATGCTGAAGCCACTCTATTTGTTTACGAAGACCCACAGAAGAACATTAAACGTGGAGCTTTGGAGTTCATGTACGACAAAGCACTAAATTCAGGTGAACGTTTGATAGTAATGGACTTTAACAGTTTTCTAGACAACGTGAATAACCCGTACCAGTTGGATCTGAATTCTGAAAGCCTAGAACAAGGTTCAGAGCTATTCCAAGCGCATCATCCTGGATTGAAAATGCTTGAGTCATACAGTCGTAAGCGATTTAACCAAGCTATTAGCGGCAATGAACAATGTGGGGTGTACTTTAGTGAATACCTTGATTGCCAACGAGACTTTCACAATTTCGTAGCAATGAATGGTGTTCGAAGCCGTGATTATTTGCCGTATTTGAACGACTTACGTGACTTACGAGCAGGTATCACTAAATGTATAAACCTGAATAAGGAGATTTAAATTTATGACAGTTACAGAAAAAGTTTTGGAAGCTCTTTTGGAGCGTGGCGCGTTTGATAATGAAGAGCAAAAGGTAGGGGGCATTGCTAAGTTAGCTATTGATAAAGGCTTTGACTCGTTGAGTCACGCTCAAAGGCACGTCTTATCACCATGGCTGTCGCAACATTGTACAGGTTCCACTGACCCTGGCGGCCACCACAATGATTGTAGTGCTGAGTTAGATGGTGATGACTTACTAGAGGCTATTGAACTAGCAGATGACATTGAGTGCTTGCAGTGCGAAAGCTGCCGTAGTGATGATTCGTATTACTCTCATCAATACAGCAAACTCATGGCTGAGTAACTACAGTATCCGTTGGCAGAAGCCGTCATGGTGATGGCTTGCCTTCGGCAAAATAAATCGAAGTTGTTTAGGGCTGAGGTGCCATTTGTCAATTTGGTAGAGGAAACTTCACGTGCACAAGCTCGGATAATTTCAGCCGTATACGGCTGAGCATGATAGGCTATTAGATAAGACTAGGCTCAACTTGTTGCTTTGTTCCAGTGACGCTTAATAGTCGCGATTCCTAAGTTCAAATGAATGGCAGCTTTACTCTGCGACATTCCAGCCTCTTTGCACTCTAGCACTCGTTTGGTTGTTTTAGTGGCCTTGGGTCTACCTAGCCTTTTACCTTCAGCCTTCGCTCTAACCAATCCCTCTTGAGTTCGTTCCCTGATTCGATTCCTCTCGAACTCAGCAAATGCCGAGAACATCTGCAACATCAGCCTTCCTTCGGAAGAGCTAAGATCAGCGACTGGTAAATCTAGGCAGACAACACGAATACCTTTACTATCGAGTAAACTAACCGTTTGCTGAACATCAATATTATTTCGTCCAAGTCGATCAAGTTTAAGAACTACGAGTGTGTCGCCCTCCTCTAGCTTGTGCTCAACTAAATTGGAGAACTGTTTTCGATCTATTGCTTTAGTGCTTCCTGAGATCGTCTCACTAATAATTCGAGAGTCGATAACTTCATAGCCAGCATTCCGAATCGCCAAAACTTGGTTCTCTGTAGTTTGCTCTGTCGTTGAAACTCGACAATAGGCAAAAATCCGTCCAGTCATCTCACTTCCAGTATCATAAAACCTAGCATCACCATATCATTGGTATCATATAATTAATAGGTATTTTTATGATACCTTTTTAGGGAGGTATTACTGTTATCATTTAGCGGTTGATTTTTGATACCACTGAATATACCGAGATTAACTACAGATTTTCTTTTTGGCGATAGTATTGGTTAAAGTTTACACACACGGTGTATGACGGCTAGATCGCATGTTGGCTCAGCGCATAAGAAGAGTGTGATCATTTGATAGAAGCTCTCAATCGTTAATTAGGGCTGACAAAAATTAATTATTTAGTATATTAATCTAAAAATAACAACTTTAACGAAATTTAATATTCACTGAGCATTTATTTTTGAGAAAAAATATGGTATAACAATTATAACTATCATAACCATTATAAATTCATATAACTAATTTAAGGAGTGAATCTTTCCCAGCACTCCCATTCAGAAAGCTCCAAAAATCTTGTCTTTTGAAACACTGCCATCAATGGCACTTCAACTGTCACCAATGACAATATTACTGCCTTTAATGGCATTTTCGTTGCCCACATCCCGCACTCTGTGAGTGCGAAATTACTACCGACTCACACTCGCCGAGTGTGAAGCTTACCTGAACAAAGTGGTTTGAACGGTTATGTTGTTCCTACATTTATATTCATTATTCGGTTCGCTAAGGGTCACGCTAGAGGTCTAGCGCAGAATGTTTAGTTAGTCTCCCATTCGTGGGAGATAACGGGACAACACTGCTGTTTTGGGCTTATGCGCACGCATAAAGATCGGTTCAACGAGGTTTCTGTCCTGTCAATTTCCAAGCTGAAGAGTCGATTTATGAGCTTGCGCTAGAGGTCTAGCGCAATACTTTACGTCTCCCACGAGTGGGAGATACCGCTGGTTA